>NZ_JBSFYR010000033.1:0-33488 GCF_053599875.1 Streptomyces sp. NPDC005151
GGGAGCAACCAACGTTCTACGGGCCGGGCTGGTCCGTCGAAACGCCCACCCGGCGTAACGAGAAGCCCCCTCATTCACGACGGGGAGGAGTCACGTTCTTCACCTACCTCCGGCGCGAGCTGCGCCGCCGCAGAAAGGCGGCGCTGGTCGTCGCCTCGGGGCTCGACCTGGGTATTGCGCTGGTCATCATCGTCAGCTCGGTCTCCTCAGGCATGAGCAAGGCCCAGGACAAGGTCCTGGAATCGCTGTACGGCCTCGGTACGGACATGACGGTCACCAAGGCCGCCGCCGCTCCGGGCTCCAGCAGTCAGCGCCCCAGGTTCGAGTTCGACGCCAAGGGCGATGACTCGAAGCAGAGTTCGGACCGCGTCATGGGCCAGGGCTTCCAGACGCTGTCCTCCACCACCGTCGACAAGGTCGGCAAGCAGAACGGTGTCGCGGACGCCGTCGGCGGGCTGAGCCCGAACGTCCTGAAGGTGGACGGCGAGTTCAAGCGCGGCGAGTTCAAGCAGAACGGGAACACGGGCACCACCGGCCGGCGCGGTCCCGGCGGCGAGGGCGGTACGACGCAGCCGCAGGGTGAGGTCCAGGGCGGCGGCGCCTCGTTCGACGTCAACTCGTACACCGTGTACGGGACCGACGTCGCCAAGCAGGACCTCGGCCCGCTGACCTCGTCGAAGATTACCAAGGGCCGCACGTTCAAGGCCACCGAGACCGACGCCGAGGTCGCGGTCGTCGACGCCTCGTACGCCAAGCAGAAGAAGCTCGCGGTCGGCAAGACCGTGACCATTTCCGGGACCAAGTACAAGATCGTCGGTGTCGCGACGGCGGACAGCGGCGACGCGGCCGCCAACGTCTACATCCCGCTGAAGCAGGCGCAGACCCTCGCCGACGCCTAGAACAAGGTCACCACGGTCTACGTCAAGGCCGCCGACTCGCAGCAGATCGGCAGCGTCAAGTCCGCCATCCAGAAGAACATCCCGGGCACGACCGTCACCACCTCCGCGGACCTCGCCGACACCGTCTCCGGCTCCCTGTCCACCATCCTCATCGCCGTCGCGCTGGCCGTGGCGGGCGGGCTGATCGCCGGCGCGTTCGGCGGCTGGCGGGCCTCCCGGCTGCGCCCCGCGGACGCGCTGCGCCGCGTCGAATAGCCGGCCCGCGAGCCCCACCCCTTTCAGCCCAGCAGGAGTTGACCCATGTACACGCTCAGCGGCGTCACCAAGCGCTATACCCGCGGCAAATCCACCATCGATGCGCTCGCCGGCGTCGATCTGACCATCGAGGACGGCGGCCGCCTGGTCATCCAGGGCCCCACCGGCGGCGGGAAGTCCACGCTGCTGCAGATGCTCGGCGGTCTGGACCGTCCGACGGCCGGCAGCGTCGAACTCGACGGTGTGGACCTCGCGAAGCTCAGCGAGGCCAAGCTCACCAAGGTGCGCGCGCAGAACATCGGCTTCGTCTTCCAGAGCTTCAACCTCATCCCGACGCTGACCGCGCAGGAGAACGTCGAGACGGCGCTCGTCCCGCTCGGCGGCAGGCCTGCGGAGCGGCGCAGGCGGGCCGCGGAGGCGCTGGACTCCGTCGGACTCGGTGAACGGCTCGGACACCTCCCGAGCGAGATGTCCGGCGGGCAGCAGCAGCGTGTGGCGATCGCACGGGCCCTGGTCAAGCAGCCGAAGGTGCTGCTCGCCGACGAGCCCACCGGCAACCTCGACGAATCGATGCGCGACGAGGTCATGGAGGTGCTGGAGACGATGTGGAAGGAGCACGGGCTGACCTTCATCATGGTCACCCACGACAGCGCGATCGCCCGCAGGGCGCCGCGGCTGGCGACCATCCGCAAGGGCCGCGTCACGATCACGGAGAACGCGGCGGCCTGACGTACGGGCGCCAAGGTGTGGCGTACGGACGCAGAAGGTGGCGTACGGACGCGGACATGTGACGCACGGACACACCGGCCGGGCGCACCGGCCTTCCGGGCAGGGGCAACAGCGCCAACGCCGTTGCCCCTGACCGGCGTTGACGGTTCCGTAGGCGGTCCGGTTCGCGGCGAGGTCGCTGCGGCGGACCTGGCGCAGTCCGGAGAGGCCGGCGGACGGGTCCGCGCGCGGGCGGCCGGGCGGGGTGCTGCCCGCGGGGCGCGGCCCCTGGCCCGTACCGGAGAAGCCGGAGCGCAACGGGCGCAGCCAGTAACAGGGTTGCAGCGGCAGCCGGGCCGGCCCGTGGAGCGGTCGGTCCTGGCGTTGTCATGGCTGCATCATGTCCGTTCTCCTTCGCTCATCGCATTAATCTCGCAGTCATGACCGCTGCCATCACCGCCATGATCACCGCAGTCGTCGGTGTGCTCGGCACCCTGTTCGCGCCGATGCTCGCGCAGCGGATGACCGCGCGGGAGCGCCAGGATGAGGCCGAACTGGCCGACACGCGGCGGAGGTTCGAGGAGCGGCGCGCCCAGTACACGGCCATGAACCGGGCCTCCCGGCAGTTCCACACACTCCTCAAGGATGCCCTGCACCGGATCAGGGACGGCTTTTATACGGAGCAGGAGCGCACCCAGCTCGAAGAGGCCCGCCTCGACCACCGCGACCGCTACGCCGAGGCGCAGATGATCGTCCCGGAGCGGATCCTGCAGGCCTCCCGTGACCTCAACCAGGTCCTCGCGAACGCCGACGGGGCCGTCAAACGCCTGGACCGCGGTCTCGCCCGCGACGGCGAGACCGTGGCCCGGATCCTGGAGAACCTGAGGGCGGCGAGTCCGTTCCTCGACACGATGCGGGAGCTGATGCGGGAGGACCTGGGCATCACCGACTGAGCCCGCCCCTGCCCCGGAGGTAATCGACGCTCCGCCTGAACCCGTACGGTGACCCGTGGCCGGTGACAGCCGACGCGAGGGGCGGGAACGGGGCATGGGCTTCGAGGGTGACATCTGGAGGCTGCTGCGCGGCCCGGAGCCGGTCGGCGACATCGTGATCGACGACCATGACTTCCCCTGGCAGCCGCCGCGGCTGAGCCCCGACGAGCTGCACGCTCTGAGCGAGGTGTAGCTGAGTACACCACCGATCCGGGGGAAGGGTCCCTCGCTGCGGCGCGCACCGCCCGGCAGGATGGAACACATCGGATCAACCACGGAGGGAACCCCATGAAGCCGCTGCTCTGGCTCGTGCTCTGTCTTGCAGTCGTCGCCAATGCCGGCCTCAACCTGATGGAGGACACCGGGCTGCACATCGCCCTGAGCATCGTCTCGGGCGCGGTCGTCCTCGCGTCCGGCGTACGGCTGTGGATGCTGAGGGACAGGCGCGAGGAGGCCTGACCCGTCCGCCCCGACCGGCCGCATCCGGCGTGGATTGCGCCACATGCCCGGTGCCGGAAGGCTCGGGAAAAGCTCAGTATGTGGATGCGGCCGAGGATCTTGCGGCTCTCCTGGGACAATCGATACGTCACAGCGGTCCCGTACGTTGCATTGGTGAGTGCGCTTCTCACGATGTCTGGGTGACGTCCTCAATGGGGAGGGGGACCGGCGGTGCCCCTCGGGACGGGGGCGCCTTCGCGCACGTTGCCGACCCATGGAAGGTCTTGATCAGATGCCGGCCACCCCTGTTTCCTCGGAGCCGCACGCAAGCGAGATCCGTGTCATCGAGCCGCTGTACGCGGAGATCCTGCGGCGCAATCGGGGCGAGAGCGAGTTCCATCAGGCGGTACGGGAAGTCCTTGAGACGCTCGGCCCGGTCCTGGCGCAGCGACCGGAGTTCGTGGACGCCCGGATCATCGAGCGCATCTGTGAGCCGGAGCGTCAGCTCATCTTCCGCGTGCCGTGGTCGGACGACTCCGGCGACATCCATGTGAACCGCGGCTTCCGGGTCGAGTTCTCCAGCGCCCTGGGACCGTACAAGGGCGGGCTGCGCTTCCACCCCTCGGTCGACCTCGGCATCGTGAAGTTCCTCGGATTCGAGCAGATCTTCAAGAATGCCCTCACCGGCATGCCGATCGGCGGTGGCAAGGGCGGCGCCGACTTCGACCCGAAGGGCCGCTCCGACGCCGAGGTCATGCGGTTCTGCCAGTCGTTCATGACCGAACTCCACCGTCATCTGGGCGAGTACACGGACGTCCCGGCCGGTGACATCGGCGTCGGCGGCCGCGAGATCGGCTACCTGTTCGGCCAGTACAAGCGGATCACCAATCGGTACGAGTCCGGTGTGCTCACCGGAAAGGGCCTGGGCTGGGGCGGTGCCCAGGCGCGCACCGAGGCCACCGGCTACGGCTGTGTGCTCTTCACCGACGAGATGCTCAGGAGCCGGGGCGGATCTCTCGACGGCCGGCGGGTCGTCGTGTCGGGCTCCGGCAATGTCGCGATCTACGCGATCGAGAAGGCCCAGCAGCTCGGCGCGACCGTGGTGACGTGTTCCGACTCCGACGGTTATGTCGTCGACGAGAAGGGCATCGACCTCGCCCTGCTCAAGGAGGTCAAGGAGGCCGGTCGCGGCCGGGTCTCGGAGTACGCGGAACGGCGCGGCGCACATGTCGGCTTCGTCGCCGGTACGGGCGTGTGGAACGTCCCCTGCGAGGTGGCCCTGCCGTGTGCCACGCAGAACGAACTCCACGAGGCCGATGCGCTGACGCTCGTACGCAACGGGGTGCAGGCGGTCGCCGAGGGTGCCAACATGCCCACCACCCCGGAGGCCGTGCGGGTCCTCCAGGAAGCGGGCGTCGCCTTCGCCCCCGGCAAGGCCGCCAACGCGGGCGGAGTGGCCACCAGCGCGCTGGAGATGCAGCAGAACGCGTCGCGCGACTCATGGACCTTCGCGCACACCGAGGAGCGGCTCGCGGAGATCATGCGCCACATCCACGACTCCTGCTTCACCACGGCGGAGCGCTACGGCAGCCCCGGCAACTACGTGGTCGGCGCGAACATCGCCGGTTTCGAACTGGTCGCGGACGCCATGCTCGCGCAGGGCCTCATCTGATCCCGCGCCGTACGCGCCACCGGCCCGGCCGCCTCCGCAGCCGGGCGGGTGGCGTCAGGGCCCTTTCCTGCGGATCAGGCCCCGCGAGCCCGGCGTGATCCGAACACGAGAGGCCCTGAGGGCCTCGTCACCGCGCGGGCCGGCGCCGGAAGAACTCGGCCAGCCCCGTGTTCACGACCACCACGACACCGGCCACCACCGCCGCCACCGGATGACCCACGCGGTACACCGCGTACACCCCGCCGCCGAGCACCACCGCCTTCACCAGCAGGACGCCCCACAGTGGAAGCCGGACCCGGGCGCGAGGAGCGGCGAACAGCCCCCACAGCACGATGGCCACCGCCGGTATTCCGAGCCCCAGCAGCCACCGGGCAGCGGCCCCGCCGCCGGCCGCGAAGCCCCACCAGGACAGGCACGCCAGCGCCGCCAACTCGACGACGAACGCCAGGAGTTCGTTGGCCATGAACCAGGGGCGGCCGCGCATCGCGGCAAGGCTGTCGAGGCCGTCGCTTGTCATCGGGCGGGATTCCTCCTCAGGCAGGTCCGCGAGACGGCGGGCGGCAGGTCAGCCGTCCGCGGGCGCGACACCGATCGGGCACGATACGCCCGTCCCGCCGATCCCGCAGTAGCCCGCCGGGTTCTTGTCCAGGTACTGCTGGTGATATGCCTCAGCGGGCCACAACGTGCGGCCCTCCGCCGGGAGGATCTCCGTGGTGATCTCGCCGTGGCCGGAGGCCGTCAGGACCTTCTGGTACGCCTCGCGGGACGCGGCCACCGCCGCCTCCTGCTCGGGGGAATGGGTGTAGATCGCCGACCGGTACTGCGTACCCACGTCATTGCCCTGGCGGAAGCCCTGTGTCGGGTCGTGGGACTCCCAGAAGACCTTCAGCAGCTCGGAGTACGTGACGATCTTCGGGTCGAAGACGACGCGGACCGCTTCCGTGTGCCCCGTCAGGCCCGAGCAGACCTCTTCGTACGCGGGGTTCTCCGTATAGCCGCCCTGGTAGCCGGCGAGCGTCGTCCAGACGCCGTCCGTCTGCCAGAACTTGCGCTCGGCGCCCCAGAAACAGCCCAACGCGAAGTCCGCGACCTCCAGGCCGTCCGGATACGGGCCCACCAGCGGATTGCCGAGGACCGTGTGACGGTCCGGGACGGTGAATTCGGGGGCCGGGCGGCCGCGCAGGGCCTCCTCGGGGGTGGGGAGCTGCGGGGTGCGGCGGTGCAGGAACATGCGGGGGCTCCTCCGGGGTAGGCGTGTGCAGTCCGTACAACGCAGCGGGGCCGCCGCGGATTCCGGCGCCCCCGCTGCGTCGCACCGGTCAGTTCCCGCCCGCCGCCAGGACCTGTGCGGCGCTGAAGTCGCGGGCCTGGACGTAGCGCTTCTTCGGGTTCCCGGAGTACGTCCACGGGGCGCTGTCGATATGGCCGTCGACCGCACGGAACTGCTCCACCGCTTCCTCGTACCGGTCCTGCCAGTACAGCAGCCAGGCGAGCATGTGGCGGACCCGGACGATCCGCCGGTCCCGGGGGTCGGCCTCGGCGGCAGCCGCCACATCGATCAGACAGGCATCGACCGCGGCGATCAGCTCAGGGCTCTTGTAGTACGCGTCCGGATCCACGTCCTGCTCCGCCGTCTCCTGCTCGAACGCGGCGTAGAGCGGGAGGAAGGAGAGGAGCCGGCCGGGGCTGCCCTTCGCCGCCGCCTCGCGCGCGAACCGCTCGGCCAGCTCGTGCGAGCCGCGCCACTTGCGGCACCGGCCGGCGGCGGAACGAGGGCTGACCAGCGGTGGAACCGGCCCCGCGTCACCGGGGCAGTGCCGCCGGGCTGCCGCCGTTCGCCTCGTACCCGGCGACCGCCAGCGCCCGGTAGACCGTGTACTCGGCGGCCGGGTCGGGGTTCTGCGTCCACGGCAGCGCGCCCACGTGCCCGTCGATGTGGACGAGCTGGTGCATCGCCTCCGCCCAGCGTTCCATCCGGACCAGGAACAGCACCAGCAGATGACGGACATGGGCGAGCATCGGGTCGTCGGGGCGTGCCGCGTGCACCGCGAACAAGGCGCCCTCGACGGCCTTCGTCACCACGACGCCCCGGTAGAAGCCCTGCACCAGATTGACCTCGGGCAGATGCTCGTACACCGCGAACAGCGGCAACGCGGCCAGCAGCGAACCCTGCGGGGCGCGGGCCGCGGCGGCCGTCGCGAACCGCTCGGCCTCCTCGCGGGAGCCGTGCCACTTCTCGCACCAGAAGTGCAGCGCGGCGATGTGCGCGCCCATGTGCGCCGGCGCGCGGTCGATGATCTTCGCCCAGAGCTGGTCGAACTGCTCGTGGGAGTAGCCGAGTCCACGCGCGACGGCCAGTTCGACGATGTACGGGACCGGGTCGCCTGGCGCCAGCAGGGCCGCCTCGCCGCAGACCGTACGCGCCTCCTCCAGGATGATCCGGAAGTCGTCCGTCCCCGCGGAGGAGGACCGCCACGCCTGCTGGACCAGGAACTCGGCGTGCACCGCAGCCCCGCCCGCGTCCTTCGGCGAATCCGCGCGCCACGACCGCAGCCACGCACCACCGACCCCGGGCGCCTGCATCAGCTCCAGCGAGGCGGCACCGGCGAACGCCTGCACGCGCTGCCACCGCACCTCACCCTCCTTCGGCGTCCCCGCCAGCAACTGAGAGGCGGCGCGCCAGTCCTGGGTGCGCTGCACGACATCGAGGACATCGAGGAGGTCCTGGTCGGGGCCCGGCATCCGGATGTCCAGCTGCTCCTGGCGCACGAAGCCGTACGTGTCCGGGTCGGCGGCGTCGGGAGAGCCGGGCGCGACCTGGCGGATACCGGAGCGGCGACGCAGCACGAAGGGGCCGAGGACCGCGGCGAGCATGCACAGCGCGATCAGGAACCAGAGAATCTCCATGCACCCATTGTCACCGGTCGGCGCAGTGGCCGTGGATCACCCCTGTGACGAACTACGCTCGGGCCCCATGAGCGACCAGCAGAGCTTCGAGACCCTCGCGATCCACGCGGGCAACACCGCCGATCCCCTCACCGGCGCCGTTGTTCCGCCCATCTATCAGGTGTCCACGTACAAGCAGGACGGCGTCGGCGGACTGCGCGGCGGCTACGAGTACAGCCGCAGCGCCAACCCGACGCGCACCGCGCTGGAGGAGAACCTCGCGGCCATCGAGGGCGGCCGCCGCGGTCTCGCCTTCGCGTCCGGGCTCGCGGCGGAGGACTGCCTGCTGCGCACGCTGCTCCACCCCGGCGCCCATGTCGTCATCCCGAACGACGCCTACGGCGGCACCTTCCGGCTCTTCGCCAAGGTCGTCAAGCGGTGGGGCGTCGACTACTCCGTCGCGGACACCTCGGACCCGGCGGCGGTCCGGGCCGCGGTCAACGACCGTACGAAGGTCATCTGGGTCGAGACGCCGTCCAACCCGCTGCTCGGCATCACCGACATCGCCGCGGTCGCGGACGTGGCGCGCACCGCGGGTGCCCGGCTGGTCGTCGACAACACCTTCGCCAGCCCTTATCTGCAGCAGCCGATCGCACTCGGCGCGGACGTCGTCGTGCACTCCCTGACCAAGTACATGGGTGGCCACTCCGACGTCGTCGGTGGTGCGTTGATCGCCGCCGACGCGGAGCTCGGCGAGGAACTGGCGTACCACCAGAACGCGATGGGCGCGGTCGCCGGACCGTTCGACTCCTGGCTGGTGCTGCGTGGCATCAAGACGCTGCCCGTCCGGATGGACCGGCACAGCGAGAACGCGGCCAAGGTCGCCGAGCTGCTGACCCGGCACCCCAAGGTCACCCAGGTCCTCTACCCGGGGCTGCCGGAGCACCCGGGACACGAGATCGCCGCCAAGCAGATGAAGGCGTTCGGCGGCATGGTCTCCTTCCGGGTCCAGGGCGGTGAGGAGGCGGCGGTCGAGGTCTGCAACCGGGCCAAGCTCTTCACGCTCGGTGAGTCGCTCGGCGGCGTCGAGTCGCTGGTGGAGCACCCGGGCCGGATGACGCACGCCTCCGTGGCCGGCTCCGCCCTGGAGGTACCGGCCGACCTGGTCCGCCTCTCCGTCGGCATCGAGTCCGCGGACGACCTGCTGGCCGACCTGACGCAGGCGCTCGGCTGAGAGCCTGTCGGGTGACCTTCGATCGGAAAGCGGACGCGGTCTGGTGCGTGCGATTCCAAGGCGCCGGAAGGCCCTCGGATGGGGTCTCCCCTGCTCGAACGAAGCTGAGAGCTTGGGGAAGGAGCTACTAGGGCATTTCGGCAACGCGGGAAGCGTGCGTGCCAGGGCGTGACCGCCCGATCAGAGGTCACCCGACAGGCTCTGAGGGCTTTCTTTCGGACCGGATCGGGGAGCGGGGTCCGGTGCGTGCAGCTGCAAGGCGGAGGGGGAGGCAACGCGGAGCGTTGGTGACCGACGACAACGCGGCAGATGTGCGTGCCGGGCCCGCGGGCCCGGCGTGATCCGGGGGAAAGACCCCGGAAGGAGTCCGGCAGCAGAGAACCGGGCGGGCAGGCGCTCGTCCCGCCCGTCCGGCGTCCTGGGGGTCAGGGGTCGACCTTCTCGTCCTCCAGCGACGCGCGGATCTGCTCCCGCAGCTCCGGGCTGTCGGCGTGTTCGTGGACGGAGACCGCGTGTTCCGTCGCGGCTCGCACCACTTCCTCCTCCTCGCCGGCGATGGTGAGCGAGCAGTTCGTGACGCTCGGGTGCTTGCGGCAGTCAGCGATCTTTCTGGTCATGACGGCCTCCTCGGCTCGTGCGGCATGCCGTCACATCCAGGATAAATCCGCAGGAATCGGGCTTTCGGAGATCGGGCTTTTCGGGCTTTACGGTCCGTCCAGGAGTGGGGTCGTCACAGTCCGTCCAGGGGCGGGGTCGTCTCCGTGGGCGGCACCTGCCAGGGCTCGGCGATCATCACCCACACCGTGAACGCGACCACGGCCACGCACAGCACGAACACCACCAGCGCACGGAGTGCACGGCGCCGCCGCAGCATCCGGCCGCCCTGCTCGGCCGCCCGCTCCGCCAGATCGGCGGGGACCTGCGGATGCGGCACGTCCAGCATCCGCCGGACCTGGTCCTCCTTCCGGCCCTGACGGCTCATGGCCCCGCCCCCAGCAGTCGTACGGGCAGCCGGCGCGCCGTGGGCCTGCGGGTGCCGAGCATCGTGGCCGCCGACCGGTTGCAGAGCGCCTGGACCCGGTCGACCGGAAGCCCCAGCAACGCGGCGGTCTGCTCCTCGGCGACCCCCTCGTAAAGCCGCAGCACGAGAACCAGCCGCTCCTGCGGGGTCAGCGGATCCAACAGCCCACCGCGCGGCCGATGGTGCCGCCACGCCTCATGGGCGAACCGGATGGCCAGCTCCTGCCGGGTGCGGTCGTACGGATCCTCGCCGTGCAGCCCGTCCCAGGCCGCGTACGTGCGGGCCAGGGCGGCGGTCAGCAGTCGCTGCGCCCGTTCGTTCGCGCCGGGCGGCTGCGTGGGCTCGGCGGTGAGCAGGGTGGCGGTATGCAGCAGTCGGCCCGCGGCGCCCGCCACAAAGGTCTCGAACTCCTGGGCGCGCCGCCGCTGTAGTCCTGTCTGCCGCTCTCGCACACCCACATCGGAGCGCCGGGGAGGTCCCCGGGTCAAGAGGTCGTGCAGGCGTATTCCAGCCGTCAGCCGTCAGCCGCCCGCCGCCGGCTGCTGCCGCGCAGCCAGCGCCGCGTTGAACCGGGTCAGCAGCGTGCAGAACGTCTCGCGCTCCTCCGCCGTCCATTCCCCCGTCACCTGCGACATCAGCTCCCGCCGCGACGCACGCACCTCGCCCAGCCGCGCATGTCCGCGCGGCGACAGCTGAAGCACGACCGCGCGGCCGTCCTCCGGATGCGAGGTCCGCTTGACCAGACCGGTGTCGACGAGCGGCGCGACCTGACGGGTCACGGTCGAGGAGTCGATCCCCATGCCCGCGGCCAGCGCCTTGACGCCCATCGGGCCTTCCCGGTCCAGTCGGTTCAGCAGCAGATACGCCGCCCGGTCCATGGAGTTGCGGACCTGGCCGACACCGCCGAGGCGGGTCTGCTCGGCACGGCGGGCGAAGACGGCCACCTGGTGCTGCAGAACATCGAGGAGGTGGTCGGGACCCGGGGATTCGGGGGTGGCGCCCCCGGAAGGAGACGCAGCAGTCGTCATGTCCTGAGGGGGCATGGCCGGGGGCTCTCTTCGTGCGGTGTTCGGATGGGTGGGGGACAGAGTACGCGGCCACGGGGCAACGTGTACCAGTACTGCACAAACCTGCGAACAACGGCGCAGGACGGCACCAGCACGGCGGCCGGCCCCGCGTCCAGCTGCAAGACTTGCGGTTATGAACTTCCGTACGCCACACCCGTTTCCCCCAGTGATCCTCGACGACGTCCGCGGCGCACGGAAGATGCTCTCCGGCGTAGCCCGGATGACCCCGATGGAGGGCAGCCGTCACCTGTCCGGGCTGGTCGGCGCGCCGGTCCACTTCAAGTGCGAGAACCTGCAGCGGACCGGGTCGTTCAAGTTGCGCGGTGCGTACGTGCGGATCGCCGGCCTCTCGCCGGTCGAGCGCGCGGCCGGGGTCGTCGCCGCAAGCGCCGGAAACCATGCGCAGGGTGTCGCACTCGCATCTGCGCTGCTCGGCGTACGCTCAACGGTCTTCATGCCGGTCGGGGCGCCGCTGCCGAAGGTCGCCGCGACCCGAGAGTACGGCGCCGAGGTCCGGCTGCACGGCCACGTCGTCGACGAGACCCTCGCCGCCGCCGAGGAGTACGCCCAGGAGACCGGCGCGGTCTTCATCCACCCCTTCGACCACCCGGACATCATCGCCGGACAGGGCACCGTGGGCCTGGAGATCCTCGAACAGTGCCCGGAGGTCCGCACCATCGTCGTCGGGATCGGCGGCGGCGGACTCGCCGCGGGCATCGCCGTGGCCGTGAAGGCGATCCGGCCCGACGTGCGGATCGTCGGAGTCCAGGCGGCGGGCGCCGCCTGCTACCCGCCGTCGCTCGCCGCCGGCTACCCGGTGGCGATCGGCTCGCTCCAGACGATGGCGGACGGCATCAAGGTGGGGCGCCCCGGCGACGTACCGTTCGGGCTCGTCCAGGAGCTGGTCGACGAGGTCCGTACGGTCTCCGAGGCCGAACTCTCCAGCGCGCTGCTGCTCTGCCTGGAGCGGGCGAAGCTGGTCGTCGAACCGGCGGGGGCGAGCCCGGTGGCGGCGCTGCTGAGCGACCCGGAGTCGTTCCGCGGACCGGTCGTCGCCCTGCTGTCGGGCGGCAATGTCGACCCGCTGCTGATGCAGCGCATCCTCACCCACGGCATGGCGACCGCGGGCCGCTATCTCAGCCTGCGGGTCCGGCTCACGGACCGCCCGGGGGCACTGGCCACACTGCTCTCCGTGCTGACCGTCGCCGACGCCAACATCCTCGACATCGGCCATGTGCGGACCGATCCGCGGCTCGGACTCACCGAGGCGGAGGTCGACCTGCATCTGGAGACCAAGGGTCCCGAGCACTGCGAGGAGGTCACCGCGGAGCTGCGCGGCGCGGGCTACCTGGTGACGGACTGACACGCCGCCAGGTTGGGCATTTGCCGGGCGGGGAGAGGCGCACAAACCTAGGATCCGTCGAGGAAGCCAACAAACGCTCTGGGGGAATCCCGTATGCCAGGCGCCATCTACGCCGAAGGTCTGGTGAAGACCTTCGGCGATGTACGAGCACTCGGCGGTGTTGATCTCGATGTGCCGGAGGGCACCGTCCTGGGCCTCCTCGGTCCCAACGGCGCAGGCAAGACGACTGCCGTGCGTGTCCTCACGACGCTGCTCAGACCCGACAGCGGCCGGGCCGTCGTGGCAGGCATCGACGTGCTGAAGAAACCCAACGAGGTACGCCGCTCGATCGGCCTCTCCGGCCAGTTCGCCGCGGTCGACGAGTATCTGACCGGCCGCGAGAACCTGCAGATGGTCGGTCAGCTCTACCAGATGAGCGGGCGCGACGCGAAGGCCCGCGCGGTGCAGCTGCTGGAGCGGTTCAACCTCGCCGATGCGGCCGACCGCCCCGCGAAGACGTACTCCGGCGGCATGCGCCGCCGCCTCGACCTGGCGGCGGCGCTCGTCGTCTCCCCGCCGGTGATGTTCATGGACGAGCCGACGACCGGACTCGACCCGCGCAACCGGCAGCAGCTGTGGGAGGTCATCGAGGAGCTCGTCGCAGGCGGTACGACGCTGCTGCTGACCACGCAGTATCTGGAGGAGGCCGACCACCTGGCGCATGACATCTGCGTCATCGACCACGGCCTCGTCATCGCCCGCGGCACCTCCGACGAACTGAAGGCCAGGACCGGCGGCGAGCGCGTCGAGGTCGTCGTCCACCACCCCGGCCAGATCGATCCGGCCCGCGCCGTCCTCGCCAACCTCGGCAAGGGCGAGGTCACCGTCGCCCGGCACACCCGCAAACTGACGGTCCCGGTCTTCGGCGGCGCGAAGCTGCTCGCCGAGATCATCCGTGATCTCGACACCCGCGGGGTCGAGATCGACGACATCGGACTGCGTCGCCCGACCCTCGACGACGTGTTCCTCTCGCTCACCGGCCATGTCGCCGAGGCACCGGAGACCGACGAGAACGGGAAGGTTCCGGGTCCCGCCGCGCAGACCGGCAGGAAGGCCGGACAGGAGGTCAGCAAGTGACTGCCACGACGGACACGCCGCACCTCGCGGCAGCCCCCAGGGCGGGCGGCGGCATCGGCGGGTCGGTCCGCGACTCCCTCGTCGTCGCCAAGCGGAATCTGATCCGGATGACCCGGATCCCGGAGATGGTGATCTTCGGGCTGATCCAGCCGATCATGTTCGTGGTGCTGTTCAGCTACGTCTTCGGCGGCTCCATGATGATCGGCGGTTCCACCAGCCCCAGTGACTACCGCAACTTCCTGATGGCGGGCATCTTCGCGCAGACCGTGACCTTCGCCACCGCGGGCGCCGGTGCGGGCATCGCGGACGACATGCACAAGGGCCTCATCGACCGGTTCCGCTCGCTGCCGATGGCGCGCGGCGCGGTCCTCACCGGCCGTACGCTCGCCGACCTCGTCCAGACGACGCTCACCCTGGTCGTCCTCGCGGTCGTGGCCCTGCTGGTCGGCTGGCGCACCCACGAGAACGTCGGCAAGGTGCTCGGCGGCTTCGCGCTGCTGCTCCTGCTGGGGTACGCCTTCTCCTGGATCGGGGCGCTGATCGGTCTGTCGGTCCGCACCCCCGAGGCAGCCACGTCGGGCGGTCTCATCTGGCTCTTCCCGGTCACGTTCATCTCGAACGCCTTCGTGCCCACCGAGAACATGGCGAGCTGGCTCCAGCCGGTCGCCGAATGGAACCCGTTCAGCGCGACCGTCCAGGCCTGCCGCGAACTCTTCGGGAACCCGGGTGTCTCCCCGTCCGGTGCCTGGCCGATGCAGCATCCCGTCTGGGCCTCGCTGATCTGGTCCGTGCTGATCATCGTGGCCTTCCGGACCCTCGCGGTCCGCAAGTACCGTTCGGCGACCGCCTGAGGAACACCAGGAAGCCCCGGCCGTCGGCGGCCGGGGCTTCCTGGTGTTCTGCTGTGTCCGGTGGCCGGCTCAGAGCCTGTCGGGTGACCTCTGATCGGGCGGACGAAGGTCACCCGACAGGCTCTCAGCCCGAGTAGGGCTTCGCCGTGAGGATCTTCACCGAGGCCCGCTTGCCGTTCGGCAGCTCGTACTCGGCGTCCTCGCCCATCTTCTTGCCGTTCACGCCGGTACCGAGCGGAGACTGCGGAGAGTACGTCTCGATGTCCGCGCTCGCGTACTCGCGCGAGGCGAGCAGGAACGTCATGGTGTCGTCGGGGTCACCGTCGAACGCGATGGTGACGACCATGCCGGGCTCGACCACGCCGTCGTCGGCGGGGGACTCGCCGACCTTCGCATGCTCCAGGAGCTGGGTGAGCTGGCGCACCCGCAACTCCATCTTGCCCTGCTCCTCCTTGGCCGCGTGGTACCCGCCGTTCTCCCGGAGGTCACCCTCCTCACGGGCCGCCGCGATCTTGACGGCGATCTCCGTGCGCGCGGGACCAGACAGGTACTCCAGCTCGGCCTTGAGCTGGTTGTACGCCTCCTGCGTGAGCCAGGTGACGTTTTCGCTGGTCTGGGTCACAGGTGCTCCTAGTCGGTACTGGATATTCAAGCGTGGGTACTGGGAATACAAAGCATCGCCCTACCCAGAAGCATGTGCCTCCACGGGTGGGCGAAACCACGAGCCTAACAATTCCCCAGGAAAAGGGGGAGAAGGTAAACCGCTATGACCGCGTCAACGCAGGTCTGCCGCGATAATCGCAGGTCAGGGCCGGTCCGTTCCGGTCAGTTCGACGACCCGCCGTCAACCGTGCAGCCCAGCAGCTCGACGCTGGTCGCCCGCGAGGTCGTACGCAACGAGACGATCCGGTCGATTCGGTCGGAACGGTCGTCGAAACGGATGTCCTTCCGGGCCACGTCGCTGCCGTCCACCTGCTGGGAGCGGAGGGTGCAGTACCCCTTCGCGTCCCGGTCCTTGCGCACCTCGAGGTGGACGTCGACCCGGTCGTCCGAAGCGATCCTGAACTTGATCACCTCGGCGCTGATGCCCTGGCCGGCCACGTAGTCGTAACCGATCCAGCCGACCACGCCGAGCAGCGCCACGCCCAGCACCGAGCCGATGATCTTGAGCTTGCGGTCCGCTCGCTCGTCCGCGGAGCGCCCGTAGCGGCCCTCCGGAAGTGCTTCACGCACCGCAGCCATGATCGTTCCTCCCGTACCGGGGATCGAGGAATTTTCCGCCCCCCGGTTCGGTCACTATAGAAGCCTCCCACCCGCCACCCGACCGCCGCCCCACACCGACGTCCCTCCGGGACGGCGCCCGATGGCGGCCGAATCACTGAGGATCGAGTCTTGACTGAGCAGCTTCGACTGATGGCCGTCCACGCCCACCCCGACGACGAGTCGAGCAAGGGGGCGGCCACCATGGCCAAGTATGTGTCCGAGGGGGTGGACGTGCTGGTTGTGACCTGCACGGGAGGCGAACGCGGCTCCATCCTCAACCCGAAACTCCAGGGCGACGCGTACATCGAGGAGCACATCCACGAGGTACGGAAGAGGGAGATGGACGAGGCCCGGGAGATTCTGGGCGTCAAGCAGGAGTGGCTCGGCTTCGTCGACTCGGGGCTGCCCGAGGGCGACCCGCTGCCCCCGCTGCCCGAGGGCTGCTTCGCACTGGAGGACGAGGAGAAGGCGGCAGGGCGTCTCGTCCGCTCCATCCGCGCGTTCCGGCCGCAGGTCATCACCACGTACGACGAGAACGGCGGCTACCCGCACCCCGACCACATCATGACCCACACGATCACGATGATCGCGTTCGAGGGCGCCACGGACACCGAGATGTACCCCGAGATCGAGTTCGGCCCCGCGTGGCAGCCGCAGAAGCTCTACTACAACCAGGGCTTCAACCGTCCGCGCACGGTGGCGCTGCACGAGGCGCTGCTCGCCCGCGGCCTGGAGTCGCCGTACGGCGAGTGGCTGGAGCGCTGGAAGGAGTTCGTGCGCGTCGAGCGGACGCTGACCACGCACGTTCCGTGCGCGGAGTTCTTCGAGATCCGGGACAAGGCGCTGATCGCGCACGCCACGCAGATCGATCCGGACGGCGGCTGGTTCCGGGTGCCGATGGACATCCAGCGGGAGGTCTGGCCGACCGAGGAGTACGAGCTGGCGAAGTCTCTCGTCGATACCTCCCTCCCCGAGAGCGACCTCTTCGCGGGCATCCGCGACAATGCCTGATATGTACGCGACCCAGGCACTGACCCACGTCGTTCCTCTCGCCGAGGAATTCGACAAGAACAAGGTGACACCAGGCGTCCTCGGCTTCCTCGTCTTCGCGGCGCTCGCGGTGGGCGTGTGGCTGCTGATGAAGTCCATGAACCGGCACATGGGCAAGGTGAACTTCGAGGAGGCGCCGGATCCGGATGCGGCGCCGGCGGGCGCCGAGGTTTCGGGGAACGGAGCCGGGCGCACCCGGTAGCGCTTCGTCCTTACTCGCCGGACGGGCGTGACGGCGCCCGTCCGGCGCATGCGGGTGCGCCCGGCGATGAGCGCGGGGCCGTGTCCTACGACCTCGCCCCCACCGGCACGCCCATGATTTCCCGGGCGTGGCGGGTCGGGGTCATGCCCAGGCGCCAGGCCTGCCAGCCGTCCTCCAGGTCGATCCCGCGGTTCAGGACCACGGTGAACGTCTCCGCACAGTCCTCCAGCCTGCTGTCGCGGTTCGGGTGCCCGGTCCGGAGCAGGTCGGCGAGTTCCTGCTGGGCCACCACGGTGCCCACCTCCGTGCCGCCCGCCGACGCGTACGGCAGCAGAGTGCAACGCAGGAAGCGGGCCCAGTCGGCGCCGCGCGTGTCGCCGTACGAGTCGAACAGCTCCACCGCCTCGTCGCACAGCACGAGCGCCTGGGCCGCCCGGCTGTTCCCCGCGTCGACCAGGGCCAGTTCCAGACACGTCCACGCCTCGCCGTGGGCGACGCCGATGCGCCGGAAGTCGGCCCGGGCGTCGACCAGGAGCTGGCGGGCGAAACCGGAGTTGCGCAGATTGCCGGTCCGGGCGGCCCGCTGGTCGCGGGTGACCCGGCCCGAGTGGTGCCGGGCACACGCCAGCCCGTAGACGTCCCGCATCCGCGAGAACATCGTGCGCGACCGCTCCAGCTCCCGCACCGCCTGGTCGGTGTCGCCCGCCTCCTCCAGCGCCTGGCCCAGGTAGTACAGCGTCCACGCCTCACCGCGCGCGTCCTCGTTGTCACGGTGGCGGGAGAGCGCCCGGCGCAACCCGTCGACCGCCGGGTCCGGGTCCCCGTCGAGCAGCCGGGCGCGGGCCAGCTGGGTCAGCGCCCACGCCTCGCCGCGCTCGTCACGGGTGCGGCCGTACAGATCCAGGGCCGTACGCAGCGTCTCCTCGGCCCCGGGCACATCGCCCATCCGCAAGCGCACCTGGCCCAGCTGGAACTGCGTCCACGCCTCGCCGTGCAGCGACTCGCCCTCCCGGTGCAGGGCCAGCGCCGTGTCGAGGAGGGTCAGGGCCTCCGCCAGGTTCGCCCGGTCGCGCTCGACGGCGGCCAGGGCGTGCAGCGACCACGCCCGGTCCTCGGCCTGTCCGCCGGAGGACTGCAGCGCGATCGCCTCGCGCAGCCGCGCCGACGCGTCGGTGAGGTTCCCCTGGTGGTGCAGGGTGATGCCGAGCGAGCAGAGCGCCAGCGCCGTGCCCGCGTCGTTCTGCGCCTCGCGGTAGAGACCGACGACCGAGGACAGCGTGGTGCGGGCCTTGTCCAGCTCGCCGAGCTGCCGGGCCGCGATGCCCGTACGCCACTGGACCGACCGCTCCAGCAGCCCCGTGTCGACCGCCTGTGTCAGCTCGCTGATCTCACCCAGGCGGTAGAGGTCGCCGCGCAACAGGCAGTAGTCGCACAGTGCGCCCAGCAGGTCCAGCACGGCCCCCTGGTCGACGCCCTCCGCATGCCGCAGCGCGGAGGTGATGAAGCTCGACTCGTCGTCCAGCCAGTGCAGCGCCGCGTCGAGCGAACCGAACCCGTGCGAACCGAACTGCCCCGCCCGGGTGGACATCTTCCCGTCCACCATCCGGATCACCGCACCGGCGAGCTCCGCATAGTTGTGGATCAGCCGCTCCTGCGCGGCGGTACGGTCCGCCTCCTCCTCCTCCTCGCGCAGCCGGGCCAGGGCGAAACCCCGTACGAGATCGTGCAGCCGGTAGCGCGTACCCCGCACATGGTCGAGCAGCCCGGCCCGGGACAGCGCCGTCAGCAGTGACTGCGCCTCCTGTTCCTCGGCGGACAGCAGCGCCGCGGCCGCCGCCGCGCCCAGGCTGGCGCGCCCGGCCAGCGCGAGCCGGCGCAGCAGCCTCCGCGCCCGCTCGGACTGGTCGGTGTAGCGCAGCCACAGAGCCCGTTCGACAGGGGCGACGGGACCGTACGCGGCGAGTTCGGTGGCCAGCGCCGTGCGGGTACGCGGCCCGAGCGAGGAACCCGCGACCCGCAGCGCCAGCGGCAGCCCACCGCACAGCTCGGCGATCGCGTCCGTCGACTGGGAGTCGTACGGTCCCTGCTCCTCCTCCTGCGCCGACACGCGCAGCAGCTCCTCCGCACCCGCCGCGTCCAGCGGGCCCACGGGCAGCTGGTGCACCCACGCCGGAATGTCGGCAGGCAGGTCGAGAGGGGCGCGGGCGGTGACGAGAACCAGGCTGTCGGAGCGCTCCGGTATCAGCGTGCGGACCTGCGCCGGGTCGCCGGCGTCGTCGAGGACGATCGTCACGGGCGTACCGGTCAGATGCTGGTGGTAGAGCTCGCTGAGCCGTCGCACATGCTGCTCGGCGGAGGACCTTCCCCGAGATCCCGACTCCGCTCGATCAGGGGAGACACCGTCCCGGAACAGCAGCTGTTCGCGCGGCGCGCCGAGCCGGTTCAGCAGGTGCAGCAGCGCGTCGCGGGTCGGCAGCGGGTTCTCGCCGGTGACATCGGAACGCAGGTCCACCACGCACGCGCCCCGGAACTGGTCCTTGAGCTCGTGCGCCGCCCGCACCGCGAGTGTCGTGCGCCCGGACCCGGGCGCGCCGTGCAGGACGACGACGGTCGGCTTGGTCTCCGTCGACGCACGGGCCGCGTGCACCCACTGGGCGATCTGCGCCAGCTCGGCCCGGCGGCCGGCGAACGGGCCGTCGGGGGCGGGCAGATGCCCGAAGGACTGGTCGAGCAGCGACCGCCTGCGCGCCGCCGCACTGCGGTCACCGCCGCGCAGCTGCGGCACGGCGGCGGCTGCCTTCTTCTTCGGCGTGCGTGACGACGCGGTCAGCATCCGCTGCTGGTCCAGGAACGGGCGGATGCCCCGTACCTCCAGCGCCGCGAGCCACTGCAGCCGCAGCTGCTCGGGCCCGCCGGGCCGGCCCGCCGCACCCGCGTGCCGGTGGGCGGCGGGCCAGTGCGAGGCGGTCACCTTGACGACGGTGGCCGCGGCGCCGGCGACGGCGACGGCGGCGCCCGCGCCGAGCGCCGGCCCCGCCGCCGTACCGAATGCGAGATCGGCGCCGAACGCCGCGGCTGCGGCAACCCCCGTGACCAGCAGCGGAGTTCCCATCGCCGCCTTGCTGAACTGGTGCGACAGAGGTTTCTGCCCGGCCTCCATGGCATCGAGCGCCTGCGTGTACGCGGCGTACTCCTCGGCCGCGGCCGCCGCCAGCGATTCGAGCGCCGCCCGCCCGCGCGCCGTCAGCGCACCGGCGTCGGCCCTGCCCCCCGAACGGCGTACTTCTTCCTCCACGGCACGTACCAACAGCCGTTCGGCTTCAGCCCGGTGGCTGTCCCGCATCTGCGTCCCCCTCCGACCGCCGCGTTCTGCATCAGCTGACACAGCACCAAGTGTCCTGTGTACGGCGGCTCAGCGCGAGAGAGCAAGGAGATCGGCCGTGGGTCGCCCGGGGTGAGAGTCCGGTGCCCGGACCGTGGCGTGCGGCGGGGGCTCCGCCCGGTGCGCAAGGATGGGGGCATGCCCAATCGACTCGCGCAGGTCACCTCCCCGTACCTCCTTCAGCACGCGGACAACCCGGTCGACTGGTGGCCGTGGTCGCCCGAGGCGTTCGAGGAGGCGCGCCGGCGGAACGTGCCGGTGCTGCTCAGCGTCGGCTATGCGAGCTGTCATTGGTGCCAGTGAAGTCGTGGGAGCTGTAGTCCCGAGCTGCGCCCGGGGTCGGGGAACGTAGGGCCATGGCAGTGTGTCCGTGAAGGCCACCCGCGTCGAGCAGCAGACGAACGGCGGTCATCGAGTCGGCCCGGCTGACGGGCTCGACTTGCAGGGCTGGTGTACGACGGGAAATCACCACAGCCCCGGGGCGGGCTCACGCCCGCCCCGTCCGACCCGGCGCCGTTACCGCTGCCGGTCGGCGCGACGACGCACCGCCAGGACGGCGCCCGCGCCGAGGAGCACGACCCCGGCAGCGGTGGCGGCGAGGGGCAGGACCGAACCGGAGCCGGTGTTCGCCAGGTTGCCGCCGGTGGAGGAGGAGCCCGAGGTGCCCGTGGTGGAGCTGCCGCCCGTGGCGGCGGCCCCGGAGCCGGACATCGAGCCGGACGTAGAGCCGGAACCGGCGCTGGAGCCGGAGCCGCCGGTGGAGCCGGAGCCGCCGGTGGAGGCCGTCGAGCCGCTGCCGCCCGTGGCGCCGTCACCGGCGACGTCGAGCAGGATGTCCGCGGTGTCGTTCGACTTGACCGTGTCGAAGGGCCGGGGCTGCCCCACGAACGCCACCGAGCCCTTGGCCCCCGGCACCGCCTTGTCGATCTTCACCTTGAAGTCGTAGGTCTCCCCGCCGTGCTCGTCGACCCACGCGTTGCTGGTGCCGCAGTCGTACGTCCCCGACCCCTGGCTCTCGTGGCAGAACCCGTGGGCCTTGACGACCGACGTACCGGCCGGCATTTTGATGCGGACGTGGGCCGCCGAGACGCCGAGTTCCCCGAACACCCAGCCGGGCCCGGCGTTGGTGAACTTCACAGCCAGCGGGACCGTGTCGCCGACCTTGCCCTTCAGCTGGGCGCCCGTCACCTGGAAGTCGGCCGTGTTCTTGGCGGTCACCTTCACGTCCGCCAGATCCCAGCCGTTGTGCTGGGCGGAGCCCGGGGCGGCCGGGGTGTCGTCGGGCCGCTCGACCAGCTTCACCGCGGGCCCGGTGCCTGGTTCCGGCTTGGTGGTCTCTTCGCCCGTACCCATGCCGGGTTTGCGGCTGCTGACCGTCACCTCCAGCTCGTCGTACAAGGCGTGGTCGAGCGCCTTGGTCAGCGTCTTTTCAGGCGCGTAGACAACACCGGGTTTCACCGTCTGGTCGAACTCGCAGAGCATGCCCAAGGAGGTCGGCAGCTCGTCGGCGCCACCGGCCCGGAGGAGCATGCAGTTGGAGGGCACCTCGGTATAACTGAGGCCGTGCGTGACGGAGTACGCCATCCAGACCTTGTCGAGCGCTTCGGTGCCCGTGTTGGTGAAGGAGATCGGCACGCTGAGCTCGCTGCCGGGCTTCACCCCGTCGATCGGGGCTATCTTGCCCAGCACCAGTCCGGGTTTCGAGTCTGTGGCGCCGGCGGGCGCGGCACCCAGAACCATCAGGGCCACGGCGCCGACGGCACCGGCGGTCTGGCGGAGGGCGCGGTGACCGGGAGAAGTGAGATGCATGGAATCCTCTGTGTGAAGCGGCTGCTGCGTACGGTTGAACCGTGGGGAAACGCGCGTTTTCGCAGAGGAGACCCCCGCCGTCGCCGAAGGGTTGTACGGGTCGGCGGATCGAATTCCGGATCGCCCTGAGCCGCAGGCGCGCTCCACGGGGTGCGGCTCCGTGACCAGGTCACCGTTCCGGGAGCCGTACCAGCCATGCCAGCGCGGCGGCCGCGCCGTCCAGGACCGAGATGTGCCCGTCGTCCGCCCGAAGCCTCGGTTCCGGGCGAGGACAGCGGCCCGCGAGTCACCGGCTGCGACGGCCGGTCCCGCCACGTCCTCGAACCACGACCGGTCACCGGCGAGGGCGGCGTGCCCGGTCGCGGTGAACATCGCGGCAGACCAGGCGGCTACGGCCTCGTACCGCGCCTTGATCTCGCGGCGCGCGACGGCCGCGGTCAGCGATGCGCGGCACGAGGAGGCCATGCCCGCGAACCAGTCGGGACCACCGGCGTCGAACGGAGCCGGCCCCGGCACGGCGACCGCACCGAGCACGCGTTCCGGCAGCAGGGCGGCACACATCCAGCGGGGGTGCCTCGGCCCTCGACGCCGTGTCTGCTGCACCCGGCGGAGGGATGGGCAAGGATGGCCTCATGGCGAACCGTCTGGCCCATGCCACCTCTCCCTATCTGCTGCAGCACGCCGACAACCCGGTCGACTGGTGGCCCTGGTCGCCGGAGACCTTCGAGGTGGCTCGGCGCCGCGGGGTTCCGGTGCTACTGAGCGTCGGGTACAGCTCGTGCCACTGGTGCCATGTGATGGCGCACGAATCGTTCGAGGACGCGGAGCTTGCGACGTATCTGAACGCGCACTTCGTCCCGGTGAAGGTCGACCGCGAGGAGCGGCCCGACGTCGACGCCGTCTACATGGAGGCGGTGCAGGCGGCGACCGGTCAGGGCGGCTGGCCTATGACCGTCTTCCTGACCGCCGACGCCGAACCCTTCTACTTCGGCACGTACTTCCCGCCCGAGCCCCGTCACGGCATGCCGTCCTTCCGGCAGATCCTCGAAGGCGTCGTAGCCGCCTGGACCGAACGCCCCGACGAGGTCGCCGAGGTCGCCGGGCGCATCGTGCACGACCTGGCAGGCCGCTCGCTGGCGCACGGCGCGGAGGGGCTGCCCGGCGAGCAGGAGCTCTCGCAGGCGCTGCTCGGGCTGACCAGGGATTACGACGAGACGTACGCGGGCTTCGGCGGCGCCCCGAAGTTCCCGCCGTCCATGACGATCGAGTTCCTGCTGCGCCACCACGCCCGCACCGGCGCCGAGGGCGCCCTCCAGATGGCCGCCGACACCTGTGAGGCGATGGCCAGGGGCGGGATGTACGACCAGCTCGCCGGCGGTTTCGCCCGCTACTCGGTGGACCGGGAATGGGTCGTACCGCACTTCGAGAAGATGCTCTATGACAATGCGCTGCTCTGCCGGGTGTACGCCCATCTGTGGCGGGCGACGGGTTCCGACCTGGCCCGCCGGGTCGCGCTGGAGACTGCCGACTTCATCGTGGGCGAACTGCGGACGGCGGAGGGCGGGTTCGCCTCGGCGCTCGACGCCGACAGCGAGGACGGCGGCGGCAGGCACGTCGAAGGCGCGTTCTACGTGTGGACGCCCGCGCAGCTGCGCGAGGCGCTGGGAGAGCAGGACGCCACGTTCGCCGCGGAGTACTTCGGGGTGACCGAGGCGGGCACCTTCGAGGAGGGCGCGTCCGTGCTCCAACTGCCGCGCACCGACGACGCGGTGGACCCGCACCGGGCCGCCGATGTGCGGGCCCGGCTGCTCGCGGCGCGCGAGGAGCGGGCGCGTCCCGGACGGGACGACAAGGTGGTGGCGGCCTGGAACGGTCTGGCGATCGCCGCGCTCGCCGAGACCGGGGCGTACTTCGACCGGCCCGACCTGATCGAACGCGCCACCGAGGCGGCGGACCTGCTGGTCCGGGTCCACATGGGCGACAACGCCCGGCTGTCCCGGACGTCCAGGGACGGCCGGGCGGGTGACAACGCCGGGGTCCTGGAGGACTACGGCGATGTCGCGGAGGGTTTCCTCGCGCTGGCCGCCGTCACCGGCGAGGGTGTCTGGCTGGAGTTCGCCGGCTTCCTGCTCGACATCGTGCTGCAGCACTTCACCGGCGAGGGCGGGCAGCTGTACGACACGGCGGACGACGCCGAACAGCTGATCCGCCGCCCGCAGGACCCCACTGACAGCGCGACTCCGGCGGGCTGGACGGCGGCGGCCGGAGCGCTGCTCTCGTACGCCGCGCACACCGGATCCGAGGCCCATCGGGCTGCCGCGGAAGGCGCGCTGGGGGTGGTGAAGGCGCTCGGGCCACGGGTTCCGCGGTTCATCGGGTGGGGTCTCGCGGTTGCCGAGGCGCTGCTCGACGGCCCGCGCGAGGTGGCGGTCGTCGGCCCGGTCGGCGGCGGACTGCACCGTGCGGCACTGCTGGGGCGGGCGCCGGGGGCGGTGGTCGCGGCGGGCGAGACCGGTGGCGCGGAGTTTCCGCTGCTGGTGGACCGGCCGATGGTGGGCGGGGCGCCGACGGCGTACGTCTGCCGGCACTTCGTGTGCGACGCGCCGACCACGGATACGGGGGAGCTGGCGCGGAAGCTCGGGAGGTGACCGGGGACGCCCGGGGCGTGCCCGGGAGGGGAGGGCCGCTCAGGCGTGGTTGTACGCCACCAGCGAGATGCCGACGTAATGCACGATGAAGGCGGCCAGGGTCAGCGAGTGGAAGACCTCATGGAAGCCGAACCACCGCGGTGACGGGTTGGGTCGCTTGATCCCGTAGATGACGCCGCCCGCGCTGTAGAGCAGGCCGCCGACGACGACGAGGACCAGGACCGCGATCCCGCCGGTGCGCATGAAATCGGGCAGGAAGAAGACCGCTGCCCATCCCATCGCCAGGTAGCAGGGGGTGTACAGCCAGCGGGGGGCGCCGACCCAGAACACCCGGAAGGCGATGCCGGCCGCTGCTGCCGCCCAGACCGCCCACAGCAGCGGACGCCCGGTCGACTCGGGGAGCAGCAGCAGGGTCAGCGGCGTGTACGTGCCCGCGATGATCAGGAAGATGTTGGCGTGGTCCAGCCGGCGCAGCACCGCCTCGCCGCGCGGACCCCACGTGCCGCGGTGGTAGACCGCGCTCACGCCGAAGAGCAGGCATGCGGTCGCGATGTAGATGCCACAGGCGATCCGGCCGCGGATACTGTCCGTGAGCGCAATCAGAACAATCCCCGCGATCAGCACCGCGGGGAACATTCCGGCATGCAGCCAGCCTCGCATGCGCGGTTTCACCGGGTCCGGCGTCACCTCGGCTGGTTCGACCTCGGCTGGTTCGGGCGCGGCGGCGGCAGCAGTCATGACTGCATGCTACCTACGCCACCGTAGGTTGCGAATGCGAGTGGCGATGCTCACGTGGGCGCCCCTCTGGACATATGGGCGAATCGGTCGGATGATCAAATGAGTATGGTCGGCACCGGATGAGCGGCTACGAAGCATCCGGGTCGCAGCCCCCACGGGGCAACTGCCAGAAGACACCCTCAACAAGGAGCGATCGTGGCGCGCGACATCGCGGCTCCCCTCACTGTTCCCACCCGTCACCAGGAGCTCGCCTCCTGGGTGAACGAGATCGCAGCCATCACCGAGCCCGACCGCGTGGTCTGGTGTGACGGTTCCGAAGCCGAGTACGAGCGCCTGTGCGGGGAGCTCGTGGCCAAGGGCACGTTCACCAAGCTCGATGAGATCAAGCGCCCGAACTCGTACTACGCCGCCTCCGACCCGAGCGATGTCGCCCGCGTCGAGGACCGCACCTTCATCTGCTCCGAGAAGGAGGAGGACGCGGGCCCGACGAACCACTGGAAGGCCCCCGCCGAGATGCGGGAGATCTTCACCGGTGAGAAGGGTGTCTTCCGCGGCTCCATGCGCGGTCGCACGATGTACGTCGTGCCGTTCTGCATGGGCCCCGTCGGCTCCCCGCTCTCCGCGATCGGCGTCGAGATCACCGACTCCGCGTACGTCGCCGTCTCGATGCGCACCATGACGCGCATGGGCCAGGCCGTCCTCGACGAGCTCGGCACCGACGGCTTCTTCGTCAAGGCGGTCCACACGCTGGGTGCGCCTCTGGAGGAGGGCCAGGAGGACGTTCCGTGGCCGTGCAATTCCACCAAGTACATCTCGCACTTTCCCGAGGACCGCGAGATCTGGTCGTACGGCTCCGGCTACGGCGGCAACGCCCTGCTCGGCAAGAAGTGCTACGCGCTCCGCATCGCCTCGGTCATGGCCCGTGACGAGGGCTGGCTCGCCGAGCACATGCTGATCCTCAAGCTCACGCCGCCGCAGGGTGAGCCGAAGTACGTCGCTGCCGCGTTCCCGAGCGCCTGCGGCAAGACCAACCTCGCCATGCTGGAGCCCACGATCTCCGGCTGGACCGTCGAGACCATCGGCGACGACATCGCCTGGATGCGGTTCGGCGAGGACGGCCGTCTCTACGCGATCAACCCCGAGGCCGGATTCTTCGGAGTCGCGCCCGGCACCGGCGAGCACACCAACGCCAACGCCATGAAGACCATGTGGGGCAACTCCGTGTTCACGAACGTCGCGCTCACCGACGACGGCGACGTGTGGTGGGAGGGCATGACCGAGGAGCTCCCCGCGCACCTCACGGACTGGAAGGGCAACGACTGGACCCCCGAGTCCGGCACGCCCGCCGCCCACCCCAACGCCCGCTTCACCGTCCCGGCCGGCCAGTGCCCGATCATCGCGCCCGAGTGGGAGGACCCGAAGGGTGTGCCGATCTCGGCCATCCTCTTCGGTGGCCGCCGCGCCTCGGCCGTACCGCTGGTCACCGAGTCCTTCGACTGGCAGCACGGTGTCTTCCTCGGTGCCAACGTGGCCTCCGAGAAGACCGCCGCCGCCGAGGGCAAGGTCGGCGAGCTGCGCCGCGACCCGTTCGCCATGCTGCCGTTCTGCGGCTACAACATGGGCGACTACATGAACCACTGGATCAAGGTCGGCGCCGACAAGCCCGACCAGTCCAAGCTGCCGAAGATCTACTACGTGAACTGGTTCCGCAAGAACGACGCGGGCAAGTTCGTGTGGCCGGGCTTCGGCGAGAACAGCCGTGTTCTGAAGTGGATCGTCGAGCGCCTGGAGGGCAAGGCCGAGGGCGTCGAGACGCCGATCGGCATCCTGCCCGCCAAGGGCGCCCTGGACACCGAGGGCCTGGACCTCTCCGAGTCCGACCTGGACTTCCTGCTCACGGTCGACAAGGAGGTCTGGCGCGAGGAGGCGGCGCTGGTCCCCGAGCACCTCAACACCTTCGGTGACCACACGCCGAAGGAACTGTGGGACGAGTACCGCGCGCTGGTCCAGCGCCTGGGCTGACGCCCCCGGGGCGGCGCCTTCGAGGCGTCGCCCACCCGGGCGCACTGAAGCGCGCCCCCGCGGTCCCCGCGGCCGGGCCTTTCGACATCCGCCCTGACCTGTGGGGTCAACAGCCCGCCGCGGAACGGCCCCCGGAATCCCCTTACGGTTCCGGGGGTCGCCCTTTCCCGCCCCTTTTATAGAGAACGTCCGCGCATCGCCGTATGCTTGCGCACGAGATCTTCACATTGATTCGATGTTCCTTCACATGGGATCAACGACCTGCCGGGGGCGACCGGCCAGGTGACGTACACGGTGAGCTACGCAGGCGACGCTCTGCACACGGACTCGGCGGCGTCGGTGCGCGTCCGGCGGTAGAAGGGCGGCCTTCCGTCGGCCGGGCCGGGAGCCCGGCCCGGCCGACGGGGGTCAGTCCGACCGGCCCCGGTCCTCCAGGTACCGCGTGTGCGTCTGCTGCCGACGCGCCTCGGCCTCCCGCAAACCCGCGACCAGCGACTCCGCCTCCCGGTGCAGCAGCGACAGCTGCTGTTCGAGGTGGCGCTCGGGCGGCTCGGTGCCCGGTGCGATCCGGGTCCACCAGCGTGTCCGCAGATACGTGTCGACGGACTCCGGGATGTCCTGGTGCACGGCGCGCGACAGGGCGTGGATGCCTTCCGGGTCGGTGGCGAGGGCCTCGGAGACCCAGCCGGGTGCGAGCAGCCCTGCCAGCAGCTCCGTCAGCTCGACGAGCCGCCCGGACGCGGCGGGCGGCAGCTCCACCTCGTCCAGATATGCCCGCAGGGTCACGAAGTCGGCCCGCAACGACTCCAGTTGGGAGGACGGGTCGGGGAAGTCCGGGGCGGGTGGCCGCTCGGGCGGGGCGATCAGCGCACCCGCGCCGTACAGCCCGACGATCACCACCGGCCAGTATGCGCCCGCGAGCCCGGTGAAGGTGAGGGCAAGCCCGGCGATCCCGCAGGCGCTCCCGGTGAGGTTCTTGCGCGACTCGATGTACGCCAGGACCCGGCCCGGCGCTCTACTGGTAGCCACGGATCTCCTCGAAGGCCCCGTCCAGGGAGCCCGGCCCCTGGTCCTTCGTCGCGTCGAAGAGCCGGCCGCCGGTCAGGGAGGCGATCGCGTCGAGCTCCGCACGGTCCGAGTCGCCGAAGACGACCGGGAAGACGGGGGTGACGCGACGCGCAGCCGGGAGCGAACGGTAGAAGTCGGTGAAGTCGTCGGCCGAGTCGCCCGTCGTGTTCTCGCCGTCCGTCATCAGGACGATCGAGGTGAACGCGGACTCGGTGTCCGGTCCCAGCCGGTCGTAGGCGGACTCCAGACTCGAAAAGATCGCCGTCTCGCCGCTCGCGGTCAGGGCGGCGGTGTCCGCCTTGATCGCCGCAAGCCCCGCCTGCGGATCGGCGGGATCGACCGTATGCGTGCGCGCCCGCTTCACCGACGACCCGAACGGCAGCAGCGTGACCTCCTCGCGCTCCCGGAAGTCCCCGGTCAGCCCGGTCAGCGCCGCCTTCAGCTTCCGCAGCCGCTCGCCCTTCATCGACCCGGACGTGTCCAGGACGTACACGGTGCGCGAGGGCCGCCGGAGCTTGTTCTCGTAATGGTCGAGCAGCCCGTCCGCGACGGATCGCGAGCCGGGGAAGGGCAGTTCACGGCGCGCCTCGGCGGCCAGCGGCGCCGCGGGCCGTACGGACGCGACGACCGGGCGGCGGAACGTCTCCTGGGTCAGCTGCCGCTGCACGGCGGGGGAGCGGAGGTACGAGGTCAGCGCGCGCACCGAGTCCTTCGCGTCCGGCGAGGCGGCGGAGAGCAGGCTCAGCGGGTAGTCGGCCGTCACCACACCGTCGCGCGGGCGGATCACCGTCAGCCCGGTACGGCTGTCCCGGCCCAGGGAAAGCAGCACGGACTCGTAGTTGATCAGCGCGTCGACCGTGCCCCGCCGGGCGTACGCGGTGGCCAGCCAGCCGGACGAACCGGAGGTCAGGCGCTGCCCGCCGAAGAACTCCTCCATCTTCCCGCTCGCCTTGCGGACATCGGCGTCGGTCAGCGCGGACTGGGCGCCCGACAGCGCCGAAGCGACCGAAACAAGTGCGGCGAAACCGGAGTTGGAGCGCGCCGGATCCGTCATTCCGTACGTCAGCTCCCCGTCGGCCACCGCCCGGTGCACCTGCGACCAGGTGACGCGCGACGGGTCCCAGCCCAGCCGCTTCACCACCGCCGGCTTGACGCCGAGGGCGACCGGCGACGCCATCAAAGGCGTCTCGGAAGTGATCCGCTTCGCCGCCTCCGGGTGGAGCCGCAGATAGTCGTTGGACGACAGCCACACCGCGTCGTACGCCCCGTCCGCCTTCCCGGAACCGAGCTGCCGGACGGCGTCGAGCGTTCCGGTCCAGGTGGGCCGCACAGTAATTCCAGTCGCCTTCCGCGCCTGCTCCAACAGCGGCTTCATGTCGGCGAGTTCACTGGACGCCAGCACGTGCAGCGTTCCGGCCCGCGGCGCGCCGTCGTCCTTCTTCCCGGACGCCGCGGGGTCGTCCGCCGCCGAACACGCGGCGATCGGCACGAGCACCGCGGTGGCCAGCAGTGCGGCGAGCGTGCGCGACACCCGATGGCTCAGTCTTCTCAGCCGGCCCGTCATCCGAGACCGCCGCCCTCAAGGGCCCCCGCGGACCGGCTGCGCTCCAAGTGGGTGCCGGCCTGCTGGAGTTCGGCCGTCAACGACTCGACCGTCGCCGCCATGGACTCGGTCGCCTGCACCTTGTACGTGTCGATCGCGTCCAGCGTCCGGTAGATCTGCTGGAACGCCGTCCGCAGCGTCTCCGCGCCCACCGCCGGGTCGGCGGCGATCCGCTGGATCTCCCCGCTCTGCGTGGCGAGCATCTCCGCATTGCCGCGGATCAGATCCTCCGTCGTGGAGCGCAGCACCTGCACCTGTTCGGTCACCTTGCGCTGGCTCTCCAGCGCCGATGCCAGCATCACGGCGATCCGCAGCGCGGAGACGGTCGTGGTCGCGGCGCGGTCGACGCCCCTGATCAGCTCCTCGTTGTTGCGGCGTACGACATCCATCGCCAGGTACCCCTGCGCGCAGACCGCGAGCTGGGTCAGCAGATCCTGGTGCTTCTGCCGTACGGGGAACAGCACATCGGCCCGCAGGGCGTCCGCCTGCACGGGGTCGGCGGCCTCCGTTGTCCGGATGCGCTGCTCGACGGCGCCGTCCAGGGCCTCGGTGAGGACCACGTACTCCTGGAGCTTGCCCATCGTCTCCCAGAGCCGGGTGCGCTCGGTGTGCAGGGCGGCGTTGTCGCGGCGCAGTTCGTCCTGGCCGCCGCGGAGCGAGCCCACGATCCTGTTGAGGGTGGACTGCGCGGAGGCGTACTTCGCGACATGATCGCGCAGCCTGTTGCCGCCGGGCAGTTTCGCCAGCAGCCGGCGGGCGCCGCGGCCGGGGGTGTCGCGCGGGTCGAGGTCCTCGACGGTGCGGCGCAGCTCGACGAGTGAGGCACCGACCCTCGACTGTGCGTCCCCGTCCCCCGACCCGGCCGAGAGCTCACGGACCGTACGGTCCAGCATCCGGTTGGACTGCTGGGCGGCGCTGCGGATGTCGCCCTGCCCGAGGGCGGCGATCTCCCCGATCCTGGTGGTGAACTCGGGCGAGCGGGCATCGAGCCCGGCGAGGCTGCCGACGTACTCGGTGGCGCGTCGCGTCATCTCCGTGCGCACGGAGTCGTCGACCGGGACGAGACCGGCGGCCTGCTCGGTACGGACGGGGGCGACGGGCTCGGGCGGGGTGAGGACGAGCGGCTGCGGCTCGGTTTCGGTCATGGGTGGGGTCTCCCGGAAGGCGTGTGTCATCAGCCGCGGGTCCGGCGGGCCATCGCGCGCAGCACCGTTGCGGTGGGCACGGGCGCCTGGCGGATCCCGGTCAGCTGTTGGTCGATGTAGTCGGTGTGGCCGGCGGTCGCGGCGGTGAACTCGGCCGCCGCGCCCTGCGGGCGGAAGCCGTGGCGCACGGCCAGCCTGCGCAGCCCGGGGTCGGTGGAGAGCAGCTCGCCGAGCTGCCGGCCCGAGGCGGTCAGCGGTACGAGGGTGTGATCGCTGGAGACGGTGGTGTCCGGGTAGAGGAGGACCAGATCCCCGAGCTCCTGCTGCTGCTTCTGCATCAACAGAGAGGCAACCTGCGACTCGTACACCAGGACCAGCGGATTGCCGACTCCGCTGATGAAGTCCCGGAACGGCGCGTCACTGCTGGTCTGCTGCGCACCCTGTACCTGGATCAGCTTCTTCAGCAGCGGCGCAGTGCGCTCGATCGCGGCGTCGTCGGCGGCGACCCGGCCGCCGTCGGCGACGTACGAGGCGGCGGCGAGGTAGAGCGCGCCGGAGTTGGATGCGACGGGATCGGTGCTCGTGATGAACACCGTCCCCGTCAACTCGGCATGCTTGCCCGCGCCCTTGAGCTGCTGCCAGGTCCGGTCCGACTTCGCGGCCTTCAGATACGGGGCCATGCGCAGCTTCCCGCTGGACTTGCTGATCGGCGTCGCCAGCCCGTTGTCCGCCAGCACCTGCGCGGCGCCGCGGTGCGCGACGACGACGAGCGGCGAGTAGAAGGGCCTGAGCGGGCCGCCCTTGACGGGGGACTTGCGCTGCAGCTCATCGGCCGGAGCCTTCGAGCCGGGGAATGCGAAGTCGTACCCCTTCAGTGGAAGTTGGTCCATGGCCCAGGACCCGGACGTCTCCACCTTCACGGTGAACCCCTTGGCAGCAAGGGACTTCACCACATCGGGATCGGCGAAGAACTCCGCCTTCTCCGACCCGATCACTCCACGCACGGTCTTCGTTGCCGTGCTCGTGTCCTTGCTGTCGCGGCCTGCTGCGACGGCTACTGCCACTCCGCCGATCAGCAGCACCGCCAGGACGATTCCCACGATGCGTTTCACGGATGCAGACTGCTCGCGGAAACCCACATTCCGGGCGGAGCTGAGTGGACGGCAGGTGAAGTGCGCATCCCAGTACGCAACGGGATCGGCCCGTTCTCTCCGGCAACCCGATTACAGGAAGACTTTGGACTGCGCTGCACGGCGCACGCACGTGTGCCGTGCCCGGACGATCCCGGGCACGGCACACTTCAGAGGGATCCCAACGAGGTCAGGATCGCTTCTAGCCCTTCGAGAGTCCCTTCTCGACTGCGTTCATGCCCGGGTTCAGCCCCCTGTTGAGGCGGATGCTGTTCAGCAGTTGCTCCACCTCGCTCATGCTGCCGGACGACTGGTTCGCGCTCGGCGGGTCCTCAACCAGGAAGGGCACCCCGGCCGGCTTATCGTCGAAGACGATTTCATGCCAGGCCCGCTTGATCTCGGTGTCGTCCTTCTTAAAGGGACCACAGTCAAGCTGCACCCCCTTGGAGCTGCACTGGAGCTCGTAGACCTTCCCGTCCGTGGTGATCACCTTGAAGTTCGTCGCCTGGCCCAGGGACGAAATGCCGGCGGCACAGACAGTGCCGGGGTCGGGGTAGCCGGGGTTTGCAATTGTGGTGAGGTCCTGGCGGCCGTAGGTGCCATCCGTGTTGTCGTCCCGGTGGCCCCCAAACGCAACCCCGTCGACCAGGAAGACGCTGAATTCCTCAGTGGAGTTGGTGAGAATGGAGTCGACCTCGATGCCGCACCCGGCTCCGGTGGCTCCCGTGGCGCCGCGCGGTCCCGTCGGTCCGGTCGCGCCGTTCTCGCCGTTCTCGCCGTTCTCACCCGGAGCGCCGGTCGGTCCCGTGGGTCCGGCCGGTCCCGTGGCTCCGTTCTCGCCGTTCTCACCCGGAGCGCCGGTCGGTCCCGTGGGTCCGGCCGGTCCCGTGGCTCCGTTCTCGCCGTTCTCACCCGGAGCGCCGGTC
>NZ_JBSFYR010000033.1:33586-76381 GCF_053599875.1 Streptomyces sp. NPDC005151
TCGGTCCCGTGGCGCCGCGCGGACCCGTAGGTCCGGTGGGCCCGGTGGGTCCGCGCTTGCCCTTCTCCTTTTCCTTGCACTTGTCCCTGTCGTGCTTGTTCTTGTGGTGGTCGCAGCACTCGTCCCTGTCGTGCTTGTTCTTCTGGCGCTCGCATTTGTCACCGCCCATAAGCACAGGCCGGTTCATCTCGCCCGGAGAGAAGGCGTTCTGGGCAGCCGCCACCGCAGGGCTGGAGAAGCCCAGCACGACGAGGCTCAGCGTTGCCATCGCACCGCCGGCCAGCCACTTGCGACCTCGGGGCACCGGGCCCAGACGTGAGGGGGTCCTGTTCTCAGGACTCATGAATTTTCTCCTTGTGGAACCGAATGGAGTGGTCTCGAGAGGCATGCGGCGCCTCTGACGCAATATTCGGGTGCGTGTGCAAGAAAGTGGGTGCGACACACCAGACGTTCAGGCGATCGGCAGAGGGGGGAAGGGGGCCGAAAGGGGATAAGCCCCCGAAGAGTTGCGCCACGTGGATCAGTAGTGGTTTCAATCCCGAGTGTGTGTCGGTGCAGACGACACACAGGTGGATGGATACGCTCTGCATGCTTCATCAGCTCCCACTTGCCAAATCGAGGCTCGAATGTCCGTCAGCGATTTTCAAGGAAAGATGAATTTCTTCACCAGGGCCAGGAAGCGTGTGGTCAAGGTGGCGACGGTCGCACTCACCGTGACCGCGACGTGTTCAGGACTGACATGGGCGGCGGTCTCCCTGACGGAAAATAGCGTCGATGCGAAGCCGCCGGTCACGTGCTCATACAACCTCACCAATGGTGCAAAGCCTGTGGGAATTCCCACCTTCGAGGCCTCGGTCGCGGCTCGGCCGTACACGGCAGAACTCGTGACCAACCGGGGAACCATCACCATTGAGGCCCTGACCGACAAGGCGCCCTGCGCCACCAACTCCTTCTCCTTCCTGGCGCGGAAGGGGTACTACGACGGCAGCAAGTGTCACCGTGTCACCACCCGAGGGATTTTCGTATTGGATTGTGGTGACCCCAAGGGGGAAGGCACGGCCGATCCGGGCTATTACTTCCAGAACGAGAATCTGGACGGAGCTGAATATTCGGCCGGCACTGTGGCGATGTCCAAGGCGGCTCCTGACAGGAACGGCAGTCAGTTCTTCATCAGTTATGCCGATCCTGATTTTCCCATGTCGTCCGAGTGGACTCCCTTTGCGAAAGTCGTGAGCGGATTGGACGTACTGAAGGAGATCGCCAGGAACGGGACGCAGGACGGGTCCTCCGACGGACGGCCGAAGAAGGCTGTCGTCATCAAGTCGGTAACGGTGCGGCAGGCATCGGTCAATGCCCCTCGCGAGAAGCGCGGGTGACTCCACCACGCCCCAGGTATGCCGCTGTTCGGAGTATTCCGCGCGCGCACATGGTGGCTCAGAACCAAGCCGTGAAGGCTGCTGGCGTCTTGAGGTCCTCAGGGTCAGCTTTCCGGAAGGAATAAGTCATGCAAGCCCCACCCACCGACAGTGCCACGCTTCCGGTGCAACAAAAATCAACTGTGGATGAAGGGCCGGTGGTCGAACCGTCTCGCGGGAGCCGCTCCGACATCCCGTGGTGGATCTGGGCCCTGGCGGGAACGCTGTTCTTCACATACGCGACGTTGTCCTTGCGTATCCATCAGCGCATGCTCACCCACGGCTTCGACCTGGGAATCTTCGAGCAGGTCGTCCGCTCCTACGTGCATGGGCACCTGCCCGTCTCCGAAATCAAGGGGCCGGACTTTCCCATCCTGGGGGACCACTTCTCTCCCATTCTGGCCCTGGTGGCACCCGTCTACCGGCTGTGGCCTTCGGCTATGGCCCTGCTCGTGGTGCAGGCGGCGCTGGTCGCCGTGAGCGTCATGCCCTTGGCTGTCTGGGCCCGCCGAGCGCTGGGCTCCGCGGCCGCAGTGGTCATCGGCGTCGGCTACGGCCTTTCCTGGGGTGTCGCGAGTGCGATCGCCATCGATTTTCACGAGGTGGCTTTCGCCGCTCCTCTCCTCGCCTTTTCGCTGACCGCTCTCGGAACCGACCGGCTGCGCGCCGCGGTCTATTGGGCTCTGCCGTTGCTCCTGGTGAAGGAAGACCTCGGGCTCACGGTGACCGTGATCGGTCTCCTCGTCGCCCGGCGCGGCGAGCGCAAGCTGGGGTTCATCACGGCTGCAGTCGGTCTCGCAGGAACAGCGCTGGCGATGCTGGTGATCCTGCCTGCCCTCAATCCGGCTGGAAGCAATGGGTACTTCTACTTCCTCGAAGGATCGGGAGGCGCTGCGGGCGGACCGGGAGACCTGCTGTACAGGAGCACGGTCGGCCTCATCACCCCTTTGGCCAAGACCACGACCCTGCTGCTCATGCTGGCCCCGACCCTGTTCCTGGCCCTGCGGTCCCCGCTCATCTGGGTCGCGCTGCCGACCCTGCTCTGGCGCTTCGCCTCCAACCTTTCGACTCACTGGGGCACCGACTCCCATCATTCGCTCGTGCTGATGACGATCGTCTTCGCGGCGTTCATCGATGCCCTGATCAGCCGACGCTCGTCCGTCGGCAGTCTGCGTCGCTATCTCGCGGGTTCCGCGGCGATCGCCGTGCTTCTTCTACCGCATTTCCCGTTCTGGCAGCTGGTCCAGCCGGCCACCTGGCGGGGCGATCCCCGCATCGCTGCCGCCCACCGTCTGATGGACCGGATCCCCGACGGAGCTACGGTCCAGGCATCCAATCTGCTCGTGCCCCAGCTCACGAACCGTACGAGTGTCAGCCTCTACGGCTGGGCCGACAGCCGCCCCGATCCTCAGTGGATCATGGTCGACACCTTGGTGCCGTTCAATCAGCGGTGGCCGCTGAACGTCCTTCAGGAGCAGGAGGCCTTGGGCATCGCCCGCGCACAGGGGTATCTCACCGTGAGTAAGGAACAGGGCTTCGTACTGCTCAAGCGTCCGAGCTGACGTCGTGACGTCGGTCTTCTACCTCACCGAGTTGGAGGTGACCCGTGAAATCAACGGTCTGCCTGAACATGATCGTCAAGAACGAGGCCCCAGTCATCAGACGCTGCCTCGAATCCGTGCGCCCTTTGATCGACACGTGGGTCATCCTGGACACGGGCTCGACCGACGGCACCCAGGACGTCATCCGTGACGTCTTCAGTGATCTGCCCGGCGCCCTGCACGAAAGTCCCTGGAAGGGATACGACGGGAGCCGCAGCGAGGCGATCGACCTGGCGCGCGCCGAAGCGGACTATCTGCTGTTCATCGACGCCGACGACGAGATGGAGGTGAAGCCCGGCTTTCGCATGCCGGAGCTGACCCACGACGCCTACCGAGTCGCACTGCACGACGGGCCCCTCACCCACTGGCGCCCCGCTCTGGTCTCAACCCGGCTGCCGTGGCGCTATGTCGGAGTCCTGCACGAGTACATCGACTGCGGAACGCCGTACAGCCTCGGGACGTTCGAAGGCGCCAACATCCTCTCGGTGGGGGGCGGCGCACGCCTGAGGGGAGAAGGGGTGCGGAAGAAGTACCTGCGCGATGCCAAGGTCCTTCAGCAAGGCCTGATCAAGGAACCCGACAACTCCCGCTACGTCTTCTACCTCGCCCAGAGCTGGCGCGATGCCGGAGAGCCGAGGAAGTCACTCGCCGCCTACGACCGCCGGGCAGGCATGGGCGGCTTCGCCGAGGAAGTCTTCTGTGCCCACCTCTACGCCGCACGGCTCGCGGTAGAGCTCGGCAGGCCGCCGGCCGAGGTGATCGACCGTTACCTCCGCGCGCACGAAAGCCGTCCCTCGCGAGCCGAAGCAATCGGTCAACTCGCACACTACTGCCGCATGAATGGCCGGCGTTGGCCACTTGCATACATGTTCGCGCAGCAAGCAGCGCAGATTCCGTACCCGAAAGACATTCTGTTCGTCGAGTTCGAATGGTACGACTGGCGCTCACTCGACGAACTCGCCGTAGCCGCTTACTGGACCGGAAACTACGAGGAGTCGGAGCAATGCGGCCAACGCCTCCTCGAGGGCGGCAAGGTGCCGCCCGATCACCATGACCGCGTGACCGGCAACCTCGAATTCGCCCAGCAGAAGCTGGGCTCGAGGGAACTCGTGAACGCCTGACCGGGGGTCGGCCGGGCCGCGGTGGCCCGGCCGGAGAGTCTCCGCGCCGCAGGCCGGTGCCCGCGGACGAGCCGGCGGCCGCTCGGGACGGCCGAATGCGGCACACGAATGGCACCCGGTCCGCGCGCCTCCCCGGCCCGCGGACCGGGGCCGTCAGGGGGCGCCGATCAGCTCGGCGTCACGCAGGGCGGCGGTGTGCGCGTCCATGCGCTCGGCGGCGAGAATCGCGGCGGCGGTGTCCGCGCGGGACGCGGCGACGACGAGCGCGCGGCCGGCAAGGGCAAGCGCCCGATGGTGCAATGCGGAGGGGTCGGCCCGGGTCAGCGCGGCATGCCGCGCCGGTGGCGCCCCGCGCAGCCGGGCCACCTGCTCGGCTATGCGATCGCCCTGCCGGCCGAGCCCCAGCTCGTCGGTGACGGCGAGCAGGGCGGCCAGATGCCCGGCGAGCTGGATGTCCAGCTCCTCCTCGCGGGTGCGGTGGGGGTACTGCGCTGCGTCGGCCATCGAGTGGACCGACTTGGTGCGGATCGGCTCGTACATGGGGATGGCCTCCTGCTCACGGTCAGGAGACCATCCTACATTGGATTCAGTCTAAAGTTGAGTGGTGTCGGGATCTGGTTGCCTCACGGCTGACCGTACCCGTCCAGGAACGTGCCGATCCTGGTCACCGCGTCCGTCAGATCCTTGGCCGACGGCAGCGTCACGATCCGGAAGTGATCGGGCTCCGGCCAGTTGAACCCCGTACCCTGCACGACCATGATCTTCTCGGCCCGCAGCAGGTCGAGGACCATCTGCCGGTCGTCCTTGATCTTGTAAACCGCGGGGTCGAGCCGCGGGAAGAGATACAGCGCCCCCTTCGGCTTCACGCAGGTGACGCCCGGGATCTGCGTCAGCAGGTCGTACGCGACGTCCCGCTGCTCCAGGATCCGCCCGCCCGGCAGCACCAGGTCGTCGATCGACTGCCGCCCGCCGAGCGCCGCGGCCACCGCGTGCTGCGACGGCATATTGGCGCACAGCCGCATGTTGGCGAGGATCGTCAGCCCTTCGATGTACGAGGCGGCGTGCCCCTTCGGGCCGCAGACCGCCAGCCACCCGGACCGGTAACCCGCCACCCGGTAGTTCTTGGAGAGCCCGTTGAACGTGAGCACCAGCAGATCGGGCGCGATGGCCGCCGTCGGGGTGTGTGTCGCTCCGTCGTACAGGATCCGGTCGTAGATCTCGTCGGAGCAGACCACCAGGTTGTGGCGGCGGGCGATCTCCGTCAGCCCGCGCAGCATCTCGTCGTCGTAGACCGCACCCGTCGGATTGTTCGGGTTGATGATCACGATCGCCTTGGTGCGGTCCGTGATCTTCCGCTCGATGTCGGCGAGGTCCGGCATCCAGTCGGCCTGCTCGTCGCACCGGTAGTGCACGGCCGTACCGCCGGCCAGCGACACGGAGGCGGTCCACAGCGGATAGTCCGGTGCGGGTACGAGCACCTCGTCGCCGTCGTCGAGCAGCGCCTGCATCGACATCTGGATCAGCTCGGAGACGCCATTGCCCAGGTAGATGTCCTCGACGTCGAGGGGGATCCCCTTGGTCTGGTAGTGCTGCATCACCCCGCGGCGAGCGGACAGCAGCCCCTTCGCATCGCCGTAACCGTGCGCCCCGGAGAGGTTGCGCAGTATGTCTTCGAGAATCTCGGGCGGGCACTCGAACCCGAACGCGGCCGGGTTGCCGGTGTTCAGCTTGAGGATGCGGTGACCTGCTGTTTCCAGCCGCATCGCCTCCTCGAGCACGGGGCCCCGGATCTCGTAACAGACATTGGCGAGCTTCGTGGACTGGATGACCTGCATGTCAGCGAGGATACGGTGGCGTTTCACAGGGTGCGCGGGGTTTGCCCACAGGTTGACCCGCCCGGGGAACCCGGTCCGCCCGCCCGGTCTTCCATCGCCATGCACCCGCCGCCCCCGGCCGTGGGAAGCCTGGCCGGGGGCGGCGGCGCGGCTTGGAATGGGTGTGTGACGGGCCGGGACGGGTGAGATGCGCCACGCGAACGGGTGCCGCCGTCACTCGGGCAGGCGCGTGCCGTCCGGGAGACGGATGCCGAAGTCGTCCGCCAGGACCCGCAGCACCTCGTCGCCGTCCGCCCAGTTGCCGCTCCTTCCGCGTGCCGTCGGGCGCCGTCTCCGCGACCGTCCCGGCCGCGCTCGCCCCCTCGGTGGCGAGTGCGTCGGCACGGGCGGGGCTGCGGGGCCAGACGGTCAGAGGATGCCCGGCGGCGAGCCAGGTCCTGGCGAGCGCGGTGCCCATGGCGCCGAGCCCGAGGAGGGTGAGCGGCTGCTTCTCAGGGGTGTTGTCGGTCATGGGGATTAGGCTGCTCGCAGGCCTCGGAGCGATCAAGTACCCACTTCGGAGTGGGTGGTTACCACGGGGTGAGCGACCAGGTGGGAGGGGTGGGCCATGGGGACCGTACGCAGGCCGGGGGCGTTCGTCTGCGGGATCGACGCGGCGATGGATGTCATCGGCGGCAAGTGGAAGGTGCTGATCCTCTGGGCGCTGAACGAGCAGTCGTGCCGCTTCGGCGAGCTGCGCAGACTGGTGCCGGGGATCACCGAGAAGGTGCTCACCTCGCATCTGCGGGAGCTGGAGGACGACGGCATCGTGCACCGCAAGGTCCATGCCGAGGTGCCGCCCCGCGTCGAGTACTCGCTGACCCCGCTCGGGTTCGGGCTCAACGAGGCGCTCAGGCCGCTCGGCGCGTGGGGACGGGAGCACGTGCTCGGCCAGGGCGCCCCCGAAGGTGTTCCGGGCGGCCCCGAGGGCTCGCCGCACGCGCGCAATCCACATGCGACGACGGTCCGCGTTCCGGCAGACTGCGCCGGTGACAGCTGATCCCTCGTCCGCCTCTGCCTCGGCGCGCGCCCTGAGACATGTCGCTTCTCTCTCCTCGGGGCAGCCACTGGACCGGGCCCTGCCGCTCACGCTGAACTTCCACCCCGACCGGATGGCGGGCGGCCGTCCGGTCCTGGCCAAGCCGGCCGAGGACGGCGTCTATCACCCCGCGGCATGTTGCCGGGGCCGCGCGGCGGCGGAACCCGGACCGGCGCGCGGCTGACCGGCCACTCCGTCAGCAGACCGTGCCCGGCCGGGCCGCAGTGGCCCTCAACAGGTCGCGCACCAGGTCGAAGTCGATGTTCTCCGGCTTGCGGAAGCGCAGGCAGCCCTTGCCCATGTCCTGTCCGGCCAGCCGCTCCTCGAATGCCGCGCGGACATCGGTGCGCAGCAGGTAGAAGGAGACGTAGTTCTTCTGGCTGGCGAAGGCGATCTCGGTGACCCCGTCCCGTTCGTAGGCGGGCATTCCGTAGGCCATGATCTCGCCGAAGCCCTTGAGTTCCTGGCGGCACATCAACCGCAGTCTGACCAGGGCGTCCCGGCGCTCCTCCGGCGCCTCGGCCAGGTATCCGTCGACGTCCTCCGCCTTGCTCTGCACCATGCGCACAGCCTAACGACCGTCCCGAGGCCGGAAAGGCGGTCTTGCCCCGGACCCGCGCACCCCCAACAATGCGCATGACAAAACCGAAGGAACTTCGGTCACAGAGGTCATAGAGGGGACCCCCACATGAAGAAGCCTCTCCTGGGCGCGCTTTTCGCTGTTCTGCTCCTCGGAGCGGGAACGGCACCCGCTGTCGCGGCCACAAGCCACGACGCGGCCGCGCCGCAGAAGACGACACAGGCCGAGCAGGTCACGGCCAAGGCGGTCGACTTCGCCGGTACGGTCGCGCTCAGCAACTGCTCCGGCTCCGTGGTCCGCACGGCCGCCTCGCTCCCGAGCGACCCGGCGCTCGTGCTCTCCAACGGGCACTGCATGGAGACCGGCTTCCCCGGTCCGGGTGAGGTCGTCCTCGGCCGGCGGTCCACCCGCAGCTTCACCCTGCTGAACTCCGCGGGCAGCGGAGTCGGCACCCTGCGCGCCAGCAAGATCGCGTACGGGACGATGACCGACACCGACATATCGCTGTACCAACTCACCCGTACCTACGCCCAGATCGAGAGCACCTACGGCATCAAGGCGCTGGAACTCAACGCCGCGCACCCGGTCCAGGGCGCCGCGATCACGGTCGTCTCCGGCTACTGGAAGCGCACTTACAGCTGCAACATCGACGGTTTCGTCTACCGCATGAAGGAGGGCGCGTGGACATGGAAGGACTCGGTCCGCTACACCTCCGCCTGCCAGACCATCGGCGGCACGTCCGGCTCCCCGGTGATCGACAATGCGACCGGCAAGGTCGTCGCCGTCAACAACACCGGTAACGAGGACGGGCAGCAGTGCACGGTCAACAATCCGTGCGAGGTCGACGAGAGCGGCAATGTGACGGTCCGCCAGGGCATCAACTACGCCCAGGAGACGTACGGCATCGTGCCGTGCATCGGCGCCGGCAGCCAGATCGACCTCAACCGGACCGGGTGCACCCTGCCCAAGCCGTAGTCGGAAAACGTCCGCGCGCGTCGCCCGGCCTGTCTCGGGCGACGCGCGGCGGAGCGCGGTTCCGCACGGTGTGAGCGGCAGGGCGTCAGGTCCTGCGCCACCGGCCGTTGGCGCAGGAGAAGAGACCGAACGCGGCGAGGCCGGCCGTGTTCATCGTCCGGCCCGGGAGCGGTGCGGGCCGAGGTCGCTGGTAGCCCGGCCGCTCGACCGTCGCACACCCATCCCCGCGCGCCGTGAGACCCCACGGGTCTCACGGCGTGTCCGTGCGTCGCACCGCCGCCTCGATTCCGTCCAGCAGCACGCCGAGCCCGGCGGTGAACGTCTCGCGCGCCTGACGCTCCAGGTAGGGCACCGGGTCGTCGACGGGCGGCGGCTCGGGTGCGCTCTCGCTCTCCAGGCGGCCGACGTCCGGGAAGCGGTCCGCGAAGTCCGGGACCGCCTCTCCGAGCAGCGCCGAGCGGGCGAACCACCACTCCTCGTCGGACTGGCCGGTCACCGCCGCGGCCTGCCGGGACTCGGCGACCGTCTGCGCCGAGCCGCGGACGAAGTGGAACAGCGTGCCGATCAGCCGCCGCAGGAGATGCGCGTCGAGCCCGGTCCCGTACAGGAGACGTACGAGGGTGTTGAGGGCGGCGTACTCGTGCGGGCCCAGCACCGGTCGGGCCTGGGAGACCTGGAGCACCCACGGGTGGCGGAGGTGGAAGGCGAGGGTGTCCTCCGCCCAACGCGTGAGGGACGCACGCCAGTTGTCCGTGTCCGGGTAGCCGGACGGGAGTTCGGCATGCGCCGCGTCGTACATCAGGTCCAGCAGCTCGCTCCTGCCGGGGACGTACGTGTAGAGCGCCATGGCCGTCCGGCCCAGCCGCTCGCCCACCGCGCGCATCGAGAGCGCCGCCATGCCGCCCTCGTCGGCGACGGCGACGGCGGCGCTCACGATCGCGTCCACGGTCAGTCCGGGCTTGGGCCCCGACCGGGCCGGTCCTGTTCCGCCCGGCCCCGTTCCGCCCGGTGCCGGAGCGCTCTCCGTGCGCCACAGCAGGGCGATCGAACGGCGGGCGTCGCCCTGTCCCGCGTAGACCACCACTTGCGACTCCTTACGCTATAAAGTAACTTCGCCCAGGTGATTCTTTACGGCATAAGGTATCAGGGAGAAAGTGGGTGGCCGCTCCGATGAGTCAGTCGCTGCCGGTGTCGTACGTCCAGGTTGCGGGCGTGGAACGGATCACGCCGCGGATGGCGCGCGTCACCTTTACCGGAGATGCGCTGGCCGACCTGATCGAGGACCGGCCGGATCAGCAGATGAAGCTCTGCTTCCCGAAGGGGCAGGGCGCGCCGGTCCTGCCGGTGCAGGACGCCGACGACACCTACGGGATGCGGTGGTACGAGGCGTACCTCGCGATCCCGGAGGCCGACCGGCCGTGGATGCGGAGCTTCACCGTCCGGGCGTACGACCGTGAGCGCAACGAGATGACCGTCGACTTCGTGCTCCACGGCGACACCGGACCCGCCACCCGCTGGGGGCGGACCGCGCGGCCCGGGGACGTGCTCGGCATGGTCGGCCCGTCCTCGGCGTACGCCCGGCCGCTGCCCGCCTCCGACTGGCTGCTGCTGGCCGGGGACGCGACAGCACTCCCCGCGATCGGCACGCTGCTCGAAGCACTGCCGGCCGGGATGCGCGCGGTGGCGTACGTGGCGGTCGCCGACGCGGGGGAGGAGCAGCGGCTCCCGTCCGCCGCCGAGGTGACCGTGCGCTGGGTGCACGCGGGGGAGGAGCTGACGGACGTGGTCCGGGCGGCGGAGCTGCCGGGCGAGGCGGGGGCGGGGGCCGCATGGCTCGCGGGGGAGTCGGGGACCGTACGGATGCTCCGTCGCCACCTGGTCGAGGAGCGCGGGATGCCCAGGTCGGCGGTGGAGTTCAGTGGCTACTGGCGGCGCACGCTGACTCAGGACGACGCCCCGACCGAGGAGGATTTGGCCTGGGCGAAGGAGCGGGCGGAGGGGTGAGCAGGGTGCCGGTGCCGTCGATGACGGCGGCGTTGCGGATGACGAGATCCATGGTGTGCAGGCCTTTCCGTGCCGGTGTTCTTTCCCCTCCCCGCCCCTTCCCGCAACCGGGGGCGCTGCCCCCGGCCCCCCCGCTCGTCAATCGCCGGAGGGGCTGGAGCGGAAATCGCCGGAGGGGCTGGAGCGGGCCCGTAACCGGGGGCGCTGCCCCCGGCCCCCCGCTCCTCAATCGCCGGAGGGGCTGGAGGGTCCTCAATTGCCGGAGGGGCTTGAGGAGCGGGGGATCGGGTCAACGCCCGCAGGGATCAGAAGAACGTGCGGATGTAGTCCGTGACCGTGCCGTCCGCCTCGACAAGCGGAATCAACTGCCACTTGTCGAACGACGTGCACGGGTGCGACAGCCCCATGCCGACCCAGTCCCCGACCTCCAGCTCCGCCCCGGCCTCGGTGCGCAACCACCCGTGCTGGTCGGACAGCTTGGTGACGGTGATGCCGGTGGCGGCCCGCACCGAACCGTCCCGCCCGGACCGCACGACCTGCGCCTGCGGAAGATCGAGGTCGTACGCCGCGTCCCGCTTCCCCGCGTTCACGAACGCCTGCTCGTCGGACGGCCGCGAGACGACCTGGGCCCAGAGGCGGAACGCGGGCTGCAGGGCGCCCTCCTCCGGGACCCGGTTGAACGGGGTGAGGTGCAGGTAGTGCCCGTCGTCGTGCGAGACGTACGCCCCCGAACGCAGCAACTTGCATACAGGACGAGTGAGTTCGGGAATCTCCGCGAAGACTTCCGCGACCGTGTCGAACCAGGCGCTGCCGCCCGCGCTGATCACGATCCGGTCGTCGGCAGCCAGTGCGGCGAACCGGTCCGCCTTGTCGAAGTCGGTGGCCACCCGGACGAGCCGGTGCAGCCAGTCCCGTACCCGCTCCGTGGACGCGTCCGGCACCTCGCCCTCGTATCCGGCGACCCCGACCAGACGCAGCGTCCCCACCGCGGCCACCGCGTCGGCGACCGCCGCGCAGTCGGCCTCGGTACGGGCACCCGTGCGGGCCCCCTCACCGGCGCCGAGTTCCACGACCACGTCCACCGGACGTACCGCACCCGCGGCGCGCAGCGCTTCGTCCATCAGCTCGACGCCGCGCACCGAGTCGACGTAACAGATGAAGTGGAAGTCGGGGTCGGAGTCCAGCTCGCCGGCGAGCCAGCGCAGTGCGACCGCGTCGACGAGCTCGTTGGCGAGGAAGATCCGCTCGATCCCGTACGCGCGGTACACCCGGACCTGGTGCGGAACGGCGGCGGTGATGCCCCACGCGCCGCGCTCCAGCTGCCGGGCGAAGAGCTGCGGCGCCATGGACGTCTTGCCGTGCGGCGCGAACGCGAGCCCGTGACGTTCGGCGTACGTCTCCAGCAGCGCGAGGTTGTGCGCGACGGACTCGGCGGAGAGGGCGAGGACGGGCGTCGTGAAGCCGCCGGTGAAGAGGTTGCGGCGCTCGGCGGCGAGGGCGCCGACCGTGAGTCCGTCGGCGTCGGGCGGGAGCGCCTTGAAGCGGTGGTCGACGCGCTCGGCGGCGAGTTCGCCGAGCGTGTGGGGAGCTGTCGCGACGTTTTCGTCGGCGGCGGCCATGGACCCTCCTCGAAATCTGTTCGTTGCATCATGTGCAACGCCCATTGCGCATATCGCTTGACGCTGTCTAACATCCGAGCCGACGCCGGGTCAATGGTGAGAGCCGGTGCGGAGCGCTGACCAGCGAGGAGCCCAGAGTGTCCGGACCCGCAGCCGTGGGACGTGGAGCCGCCACCGCCGATGTCGTCTGCCTCGGTGAGTCCATGGTGACGTTCCTGCCCTCGCAGCCCGGCCGCCTCGCCGATGTCCCGTCCTTCGGCCGTGCGATCGGGGGCGCCGAGTCCAACGTCGCCTGCGCGCTCGCGGCGGCGGGACACCGCGCGAAGTGGGTCGGCCGGGTCGGTGCGGACGGGTTCGGCGACCATCTCGTCGACGCGATCGCGGCCTACGGGGTCGACACGTCGGCAGTCCGGCGCGACCCCGACCGCCCCACCGGCATCTACTTCCGTACGGCGGCGGACCGGGCGACGGACACCCATGAAGTCGCGTACTACCGGGCCGGGTCGGCGGCCTCCGCGATGTCCCCGGCGAACGTTCCGTACGAGGACCTGCTCGACGCGCGCATCCTGCACCTGACCGGTATCACGGCGGCCCTCTCCGCGGATTGCCTGTCCCTCATCCGTTCCCTCACCGAGCCCCGCCCGGACCGCCCGTTGATCTCCTTCGACGTGAACCACCGTCCGCACCTGTGGCGCGCCGGCGACGAGGGACCGGGCGTGCTGCTCGACCTCGCGCGCCGCGCCGATCTCGTCTTCGTCGGTGAGGACGAGGCGGAGGAGGTCTGGGGGCTGCGGGGCACCGACGCCATCCGTGAGGCGCTGCCGGAGCCGGCGGTGCTCGTGGTCAAGCGGGGGTCGGAGGGGGCGACGGTCTTCTCGGGGCGCCGCCCCGAACCCCGCTCCTCAATCGCCGGAGGGGCTGATTCTTCCGTCACCACTGTCCCCGCCCTCCACGTGGACGTCGTCGCCGCCGTCGGCGCAGGCGACGCCTTCGCCGCCGGTTTCCTCTCCGCCACCCTCCGCGAGCTCTCCGTCCGCGACCGCGTCCGCCACGGCCACCTCATGGCCGCCGCCGTCCTCACCGTCCCCGGCGACCTCACCGACCCGCCGGCCCGTGCCCACGCCGACGAACTCGTCGCTCTCGACGACGCCGCCTGGGGAAGACTTCGTCTCGGTCCCGGCTGGATGGCAGCCGACCGCGCCGGCATCGACCGGAGCCGGGCCCCGCAGGAGGTACACCCGACATGAGCCAGACCGTCGACCGCGCACTGAGCATCCTCCCGCTCCTCGCCGAGGGCCCCGCCGACCTCGGCCAGGTCGCCGACCGCCTCGGCGTCCACAAGTCCACCGCGCTCCGCCTGCTCCGTACGCTGCACGAACACGGTCTCGTCTACCGCCAGCAGGACCAGCGCTACCGCCTCGGAGCCCGTCTCTTCACCCTCGCGCAGGAGGCCGTCGAGAACCTCGACGTACGCGAGATCGCCCACCCCCACCTCGTCGAGCTCAACGCGCAGTGCGGGCACACCATCCATCTCGCGGTGTACGAGGAGGAGGAAGTCCTCTACATCGACAAGGTCGAGAGCCGCTACCCGGTCCGGATGTACTCGCGGATCGGCAAGCCCGTCGCGATCACCGTCGCCGCCGTGGCCAAGCTGCTGCTCGCGGATCTGTCCGAGCCCGAACGGCGGGCGATCGCCGAGAAGCTCGACTACCCCATGTACACGTCCCGTTCGGTCCCGAACGCCGGTGCCTTCCTCAAGGAACTCGCCGTCGTCCGCGAACAGGGCTGGGCCACCGACCTCGGTGGCCACGAGGAGTCCATCAACTGCATCGGCGCCCCGATCCGCGGCGCGGACGGCCGTGTCGTCGCCGCCATGTCGGTCTCCGCACCCAATGTGGTTGTCACGGCCGAGGAACTCCTCACCCTGCTCCCGCTGGTGCGCCGCACCGCCGACACCATCAGCCGGGAGTACTCCGGCACCAACCGACCCAAGAAAGCCTGAACCGCGATGACCGAGAAGACCGCCCTCACCCCCAGCACCCACACCACGCCGCCCGCCAAGTTCTCGCACGGCGTGAAGAAGGGGAACATCCTCCAGGTCGCCGGCCAGGTCGGCTTCCTGCCCGCCGTCGAGGGCCAGGCCCCCACCCCGGCCGGCCCGACGCTGCGCGAGCAGACCCTCCAGACGTTCGCCAACGTCAAGGCGATCCTGGAGGAGGGCGGCGCGAGCTGGGACGACGTGATGATGACGCGCGTCTACCTCACGGACGTGGACCACTTCGCGGAGATGAACGAGATCTACAACAGCTATTTCGGCGAGCAGAACCTCAAGGAGGCCCCTGCCGCCCGTACGACGGTGTACGTCGGCCTCCCCAAGGGCCTGCTGATCGAGATCGACGCGCTCGCCGTCCTGAGCTGAACGATCCCCGGCTGATCCGCTTGCCTCACCGCACCACCACGCCACACGGCACGGCGCCCCGCATCGAGGGGGGCGCCGTGCCGCGCCCCACCGGTCGCGGACGTGCTCGCCGACACGTTCAACGCACATGCAGCAGCGCCACCGGGGGAGCGGCGGCGCTGCTGGTCAAGGTGCCGTCGCAGCCGAGCATCGAACTGCTGTTGTCCAATCGAGTTGTCAAGACCTCTGGCGGCAACGGCTGCGATCGGCGGGCTCGGCGGCCGTGCTGGGCGCGCCGGAATCGCGAGGTCCAGTGGTTCGGACCGCTGCCGGACGAAGTCACCCGGAGGCAACATTCGTTGACGCTTTCCGGTGATCTTTTCGCGCGCCGTTCGAGCTCTCTCGCGGATGGTGGGCCGAGATCGTCGGACAGTGACCGAGCCCGCCCCCGGAGCCTGCCATCGATCCGCGGAGATCCATTCTGACGTGCGCAAACGAATTCTAAACATGGGGAATCGGAGCCGAGTCCAGTAACCCTCCGCAGTGGTACGGAAGTTAACGAGTCTCGGTTTCGTCCGATTTCGCACCGGCGTGTTGCACGCGAGTCGCCCCCCGCACCGCGCACACCTTGTCGTACTGGCCTCCGCAAGGTGTTCTCTGGCTGGTAAGACGTGGATAAAGTGCTGACGCAGAAGCACGGAGCAGGAGCGATTGCGGCCGTTGTCGTGACGACAACGGCCGGAGCCGAACGGGGAACCAGCGTGCCGACCGCAATAACAGTGACCAGTGCTGATCTCGTGCTGCCGCCGGCCGACCAGCAGACACCGACAGCCGCTTTACTCCGGGCTCCGGAAGACCAGACCATGGACCAGGCGATCGGTGACATGCATGTGCTGCTGGAGCAGCACGGGTATGTCGTCGCCATCTACTCGGCCAGCCTGCCGATCGCCCATGAGCGCAGGATGCACTCCGTCAGATCGGTCCTGGAGAGCGACCGGATCGCCCTGGTCAAGGTGGTTCTGCCACCATTGGGCATCGCCGTACTGGTGCGTCAGTTGCGTCAGTTGTCGATCTGCGACTTCAGCCCGGGGGTGGTGGCATCCGCCGCCCGGCTGCTGCCCCACTACATCCACGCCGGCGCCCTGCTGAACTCCGTCACCAAGCTGGACCGGGTTCCGGTCAGCCTGAAGACGCACGCCAAGTCCTGGGTCCCGGGCTCCCAGTTCGCCGTGCTCGCGGGCCCGAACCCGCAGCTCATCAAGGTCGGCCCGACCGTCAAACCTCTGGACGGCCCCGAATTCGCGACGGATCTGCTGGTCGCCAAGGGGCAGTCGCAGTCCGAATGGGTGCAACAGACCTTGGCCCCCGCATGGAAGGTCCAGGCCATTCATGAGACCGCCCTGCCTTCCGATTCCTCCGGCTGGTGGGGGACCGGAAAGCTGGTGGAATTCGCCGCTTACCTTCCGGACATCTCCGTGCTGTACCAACTCATCGCATCGGTAAGGCGGGAGATCTGCCACTGGTGCGGAATGGAGCTCATCGGGGACCGTTGCGGATTCTGTACGTCACCGCTTCACGCCCCCGAGAACCGAATGCCTTCCAGCGGTGTCCTCGGCCAGGGGGCACCCGCACCACCGGGTTCCTAGCGCCCCCGGATTCCTCCACAGCCGCATATATCTACGTCCCGCTCCCCGACCACCGCTCCTGCGCCCCACTCCCTGTCATATGCCATCCCCGTCAAGCTGCACACAAGGCCCATAGACAGGTCTACGCGCAGATACAGACGCAGATTCAGACATAAATCGAATTACCGCACATCCTTCTGTCCGCTGCCCCACGCATCCGATACGAACGAGGTTGTCCGGCCCATGAACTCCCGCCAGCGCCGCGGCGTGATACTCCTGCTCCTGTCGGTCCTGTGCGCCTTCGGCGCCTTCGCCGGGGTGCTCTCGGTGATCAGCGACGTCAACTCGAAGGTCGGACCCGAGGTCTCCGCCTACCAGTTGAAGGCCAACGTCGCCCCCTATACGGCGCTGTCCGCCGGGCAGTTCAAAAAGATCACGATGCCGAAGCGCTGGCTCTCGGCCAACGCCGTGACCGACCTCTCCGAGGTCAACGGCAAGATAGCCGTCACCCAGCTGCGCGAGGGCTCGCTGCTCCAGTCGGACATGATGCAGAAGCGTCCCGAACTGCAGCCCGGTGAGCAGGAGATCGCCATCATGATCGACGCCGCGACCGGTGTCGCGGGCAAGATCACCGCCGGTGCGACGGTCAACATCTATGCCACCTTTCCCGGGGAACGGGACGGCGCGCCGTCCCAGTCGAAGGTCATCGTCTCCAACGCCAAGGTCCTGGACGTCGGCAAGCTGACCGCCCTGGAGCCGGGCCGGGACGCCAAGTCGAACATGGGCACCGAGGCCGTCCCGATCACCTTCGCGCTCAACACGCTCGACACCCAGCGCGTCGCCTATGCCGAGTCCTTCGCGGAGCACGTACGCCTTGCGCTCCTCGCCTCCGGCAGCGACAGCACCATCCGCCCGGGCGACCGCACCTACACGCTCGACAAGGACAAGTGAGGATCGAATGACCACGAGGATCCTCCCGGCAGTCGGCGACCCCGACGCGGCCAGATCCGTCACCACCCTGCTCAGCCAGCTCCCCGACGCCGAGCCAGGGGCTCCCGTCGGCGACTCGACGCAGCTGATCGACACCCTCGCCCGGCTCGCGGGCGAGTCGCTCGACGAACTGCCCGAGGTTGTGCTGGTCCATGAGCGGATCGGCCCGGTGCCGGCTCTGGAACTGATCCGGGAGGTCTCGCTGCGCTTCCCCGCCATCGGGGTCGTGCTGATCACCGCCGACGCCAGCTCCAGCCTGTTCGCCGCGGCGATGGAGTCCGGCGCCCGCGGCCTGGTCACCCTGCCGCTGAGTTACGAGGAGCTGGTCAGCCGGGTCCAGTCCGCCGCCCAGTGGTCGGTCGGAGTACGCCGCCACCTGGGCACCGGAGGCGATGTCTTCACCGGTCCCGGCGGCACGGTCGTCACGGTCAGCGGCGCCAAGGGCGGTGTGGGCGCCACCGTCACCGCGGTCCAGCTCGCCCTGGCCTCCCAGGCGTCGGGCCGTACGGTCGCCCTCGTCGACATGGACCTCCAGGCCGGCGACATCGCCTCGTACCTCGATGTGCAGTTCCGGCGCTCCATCGTCGACCTGGCGGCGATCACCGACATCTCTCCCCGCGTCCTGTCCGACGCCGTGTTCAGCCACAGCTCCGGCCTCGCCCTGCTGCTGGCGCCCGGCGAGGGTGAACGCGGCGAGGAGGTCAGCGACCGGTCGGCCCGCCAGATCGTCAGCGCCCTGCGGTCGCGGTACGAGGTCGTGGTCATCGACTGCGGCAGCCAGCTCCAGGGCGCGAGCGCGGCGGCCATCGAAATGGCGGACACGGCGCTGCTGGTCACCACTCCGGACGTGATCGCGGTGCGCGGCGCGAAGCGCACCGTACGGATGTGGGAGCGGCTGCAGATCCGCAAGGCGGAGGAGACGCTCACCCTCGTCAACCGGTTCATCCGCAACACCGAGATCCAGCCCCAGCTGATCGAGAAGATCACCGGAACCCGGATGGCGAACACGGCCGTCCCCGCGAACTTCAAGGAGCTCCAGGGCGCCGTCGACGCGGGGCGGATGCATGAACTCGACGCCAAGAGCACGGTGAAGCAGGCGCTGTGGGGCCTGGCCGGAGAGCTGGGGATCGTGAAGGTCCCCGAAAACGCGGACAAGCGCGGCAAGTTCAAGAACGACCGAGGCTCGATCGGACGCCCGCGCAGACGGCGCGACGGTGACACCGGGGGCCGTGCGACGACCGAGGAGGCACGTTGAGCCATGGTGACCACCGATATGAACGGCCCCGGAATACGGGAGACGCGGGAGGCACGGGGAGGGCGTTACGGCGACCCCGCCCGTGAGGGTGACAGCGGGAGGCGCGAGCGTGATCGCGGCCAGACCGCGATCGAGTTCCTGGGCGTGACGCCGCTGATCATCCTGCTGATGCTCGCACTGTGGCAGTGCGCGCTGATCGGCTACACCTTCTCCCTGGCGGGGAACGCGGCGGACGAGGCGGCCCACAAGGGCGCCATCGCGGAGTTCCGCGCCAACCCGGCCTGCAAGCGTGCGGCGCTGAAGCACCTGCCGCACGCCTGGAGGAAGTCGGCGAAGCCGCAGTGCACAGCCGATGTCTCATCCGGCATGTACAGAGCCGAGGTCAAGCTCAAGGTGCCGGTCCTGGTGCCCGGCATCCTCAACTGGAAGTACGCGGTCACCGGCAAAGCCGCGTCGCCGCTGGAGGGCTGAGCGATGACCATGCGTACGGACACGCCGGTCCGGACAGTGAACGCCTCCCGCCGTGACCGGGGCCAGGTCGCCATCGAGTATCTGGGCTTCATCCCCCTGCTGCTCCTGGTCGGCCTCCTCGCGATTCAGGCGGGCCTCGCCGCGTATGCCGCCAACCAGGCGGGCACCGGGGCCCGCGCGGGAGCCCGTATGGCCAGCATGTCTTCAGGCGGCTGCGACGGGCAGGCGGCCAAGGACGCGATGAGCAACTGGACCGCCGACCGGGCCGAGGTCTACGAACCCTCCTCCTCCTCCTCCTCCTCCTCCTCCTCCTCCTCCTTCGACGAGGTCACCTGCACGGTCAGCGTCGACGTGCCCGACATCATCCCGGGCGTCCATATCTGGGGCCTGGCCGAACGCAGTTCCACGATGCCCCGCACCTGACCCGCGGCGCACCGCACCGCTGCCTCAGCGGCGGATCACCAAGCAAGTGGGAACGAGGAGTTACGGAATGAGTCTGCGGGCACGCGTCACCGCCCCCGAGAAGCACAGCGGGGCGCGGGAGGACGGCCACATGGTCGCCACCTACCGCGCCAAGCTGCTCGAAGAGATCGACCTGGCGGAGATGTCCTCGCTCGCCGCGGCCGACCGGCGGGCTCGGCTGGAGCGCGTCCTCAGCCACATCATCAGCCGTGAGGGACCGGTCCTCTCGACCGTCGAACGAACGCAACTGATCCGCCGGGTCGTCGACGAGGCTCTCGGCCTCGGCATCCTGGAACCGCTCCTCGAAGACGCGTCCATCACCGAGATCATGGTGAACGGCCCTGACCAGATCTTCGTCGAGCGCAGCGGCAAGGTCGAGCAGCTCCCGATGCGCTTCGGTTCGCACGAGCAGCTGATGCAGACCATCGAGCGCATCGTGTCGACCGTCAACCGCCGGGTGGACGAGTCGAATCCGATGGTCGACGCCCGCCTGCCCAGCGGCGAGCGCGTCAATGTGATCATCCCGCCGCTCTCGCTGTCCGGTGCGACACTCACCATCCGACGCTTCCCGCGGGCCTTCACGCTCCAGGAGATGATCAGCATCGGCTCGCTCGACGAGCAGATGCTGATCCTGCTCTCCGGGCTCGTCCAGGCCAAGCTCAACGTCATCGTCTCCGGCGCCACCGGTACGGGAAAGACGACGCTGCTCAACGCTCTCTCCGGGCTCATCCCGGACAGCGAGCGCATCGTCACCATCGAGGACTCCGCCGAGCTGCAGCTCCAGCAGAGCCATGTGATCCGGCTGGAGTCCCGCCCGGCCAACGTCGAGGGGAAGGGCCAGATCACCATCCGTGACCTGGTCCGCAACTCCCTGCGTATGCGCCCCGACCGGATCGTCGTCGGTGAGGTCCGTGGCGGCGAATCGCTCGACATGCTCCAGGCGATGTCGACCGGTCACGACGGCTCGCTCGCCACCGTCCACGCCAACAACGCCGAGGACGCGCTCATGCGTCTGCAGACCCTGGCGTCGATGTCCGAGATCAAGATCCCATTCGAGGCACTGCACGACCAGATCAACAGCGCCGTCGATGTCATCGTCCAGCTCACCCGGCACGCCGACGGCTCCCGCAAGGTCACCGAGATCGCCGTCCTCGACTCGCACGGCCGCGACCCCTACCGCATCGTGACCGTCGCCCGGTTCAACGCCCAGCCGATGGCCGCCGACGGGCGGATCTACGGCGAGTTCCAGTACCTCCCGATCCCGCGCAAGATCGCCGACCGTCTCTACATGGCCAGCCAGCCCGTCCCGCAGGCCTTCGGAGTCGCCGCGTCCGCCGAACAGCTCGCCACCCGAGAGGCCAACTAGGTACCTGTGCCATGACAAATCTTCCTCTTCTCACGATCGGCGTCACGCTGCTCTGCGGCGTGACGGGCGTCATGGGCCTGCACGCCTACTCCGGCGGGAAGGCCGACCGGGACGCCCTGGTGGACCGCCTCTCGCACACCAGCCATATCCCGGAAACTGGGCGCCACCGCCGCTTCCGGGGTGTCGACCGCAGGCTGCGTAAGACCGGTCTGGGCCGGAAGCTCGAACTGAAGCTGGCCGCCACCGGCCTGGATCTCACCCCGGGTGAATTCTTCGTCTACTCGCTCCTCGTCATGGCCGGACTGTGGATGATCGCCTCGTCCATGCTCGCCAGCTTCTTCGGTCCGGTTGCCGCGCTCATCGGTCTCTGGGGCACCAACGCGTTCCTGAACTGGCAGCGGACCAAACGCACCGAACGCTTCATCAACCAGCTCCCCGAACTCGCCCGTATCCTTGCCAACGCCACCCAGGCAGGCCTCGCGCTGCGTACCTCCATCAGCATGGCGGCCGACGAGATGGAGGATCCGGCGGGCGAGGAACTGGCCCGGGTCTCCCGACGCCTCGCCGTCGGTGAACCCCTCGAAGACGCGATGAGTGAGCTGACCGACCGACTGCCCTCCCGCGAACTCGTCGTCCTCGTCACCACCCTCGTGCTGTCCAACCGGGCCGGCGGTACGGTCGTCAGCTCCCTGCGCAACCTCACCGAGACGCTGGAGGAGCGCAAGGAGACCCGGCGCGAGGTCAAGACCCAGCTGTCCCAGGTGACGGTCACCGCCTATGCCGTCCCGATGTTCGGCCTGGGCGCCATGCTCCTGATGAACGCCGTCATGCCCGGCGCACTCGACCGCATGACCGGCGCCTTCATCGGCCAGGTCGCGGTGGTCATCTCCATCGCTCTGTACGCGATCGGATTCATCGTGATCCGCCGCATGTCCCGGATCGACGTCTGATGGGCGGCGCGCACATGGACCTGCTGCTCGCAGGCGTCATGGGTCTCGCGGTGTACGGAGCCATCGCCGGTATCCGCATGTACCGGCGCGACGCGAAGCTCCCCGGCGACCTCGCGATCGCTCTGGAAGTCGGTTCTACCCGCACCAGCGCGGTCGGTTCCGGTATCGACCGGCTCGGCATGCGCTGGGCCCCGGCGGTCCTGCGGATGATGGGACCCAAGGCCGTCAACAAGAAGCGCCGCCAGATCGACCTGGCGGGCAACCCTGGCGGTCTGACGATCGACCGCTACGCCGCCCGCCGAGCCGTCTACGGCGGCCTCGGCGTGTTCGGCGCCTTCACCATGCTCCTGCGCGGCCAGATCTTCCTGGCCCTGTTGCTGATCGCCTTCGGCGTGTTCTGGGTCGAGGTCGGCATCTGGTCGGCGGTCCGTGTCCGCCGCGACCACATCGACCGGACGCTCCCCGACTTCCTCGACGTCCTCGCCGTCGTCGTCTCCGCGGGACTCGGCTTCCGCCAGGCGCTCGGCCGCGTCGCGGAGAAGTACGAAGGCCCCTGGGCCGACGAGCTCCGCATCACATTGCGCCAGATGGACATGGGTGTCAGCCGCCGCGAGGCGTTCGAGCAGCTGCGCAAGCGCAACGACTCGGAACAGGTCGCGATGTTCGTGACCACGCTCCAGCAGGGCGAGGAGCTGGGTGCGCCGATCGTCGAGACGCTGATCCAGATCGCCAACGACATGCGGCGCACCGACGCCCAGAACGCCCGCCGCAAGGCGGCCAGGGCCGTCCCCAAGGCGACCTTCGCGGTCACGACCTTCCTGCTTCCCGGAACCCTGGTGCTGCTGACGGTCGGCTTCGTCTACGGAGCCAACATCGACTTCGGCTTCCTCACGGGCGGATGACGTGAACGAGGCGGACGGTGGGCAGGACGGTCGGAGGGAGGTGACAGGCTCATGTCGTTCCAAATCGGCGGCATCCAGTCCGGACTGAATGCCGAGGTGCGTCAAGCGATCGCCGATCCCGGTTCACGCCCGGCGTTCGCGATCCAGCTGAACGCGCTCCAGGCGATGTGTCGCCAGGTCTTCGGCTTCCGGCTCGCGATGATCGCCATGGCCACACCGTTTGCGATCGACCACACCGCGAAGGGACTGGCCTCCTGGCTGATCGGCTCGGCCATCCTCGTCACCTTCATGGGCTCGTACGTCCTGTTCCGCGACTGGGAACGCTTCGGCCCCGTCCTCCTGCGTCACCCCTGGCTGCTCGGCATAGACGCCTTCTTCGGCGCCCTGTTGCTGATCACCGCCAGCCCCGAGTCCACCCTCGCGTACGTCACCGTGTGCACTCCCCTGCTGGCCGGCCTCGTCTACGGCTGGCGCGGCGCGGCGGTCTTCACCGCACTCCAGATCGTCATCGTCCTCGGCGTGTACGGCACCGACCCGAAACTGCAGTCCGCTGACGCCACGGCGCTACTCCTTCCCGGCTTCTGTGTGATCGCGGGCGCGGTCGGAGTCACCCTGCGCAACTTGCTCCTCCGCTTCGGCACGGCCAGCCAGGCGCTCACCGAGACCAGGGCACGGCTCGCGGTGAACGAGGCGGTGGAGGGCGAGCGCACCCGGCTCGCCCGGGAGATGCACGACTCGGTGGCCAAGACCCTGCACGGTCTGGCGCTGGCCGCCGACGGTCTGGCCAGCTCCTCCGACCGGATGGATCCGCTCACCGTCAAGCACCAGGCCGAACTGGTCGCCCGCTCCGCCCGCCGGGCGGCGGCGGAGTCGCGGGAACTCCTCTCCGACCTGCGCCGTGAGTCCGGACTCGACGGGGGAGTGGACGTCGTCAGCGAGCTCCGCGCCCGCGCGGATGACTTCACCCGCCGCCACGGACTCACGGCCACCTTCCGGATGCTCAACGAGGCCCCGGTCCCGTCCGTGCCGCAGGTGGTCGCCCGCCAGCTGCTCACGGTCGCCTCCGAAGCGATGGAGAACGCCCATCGCCATGCCCACCCCACCTATCTCGTCGTGCTCGCAGGCGTGAAGGGCGATTTCCTGCGTGTCAGCGTGTACGACGACGGACGCGGCCTGCCCCCGGGCACGACGCTCGACGACCTCAGGCGCGCCGGGCACTTCGGTCTCGTCGGCATGGTCGAACGCGCCGCGTCCATCGGCGCCCGCATCCGCATCGGCAAGGGCAAGGCGGCCAAGGGCACCGAAGTACGCCTGGAACTCCCGGTGGCCGCTCTCGTCGCCGGTCCAGAAACACAGCAAGTGAACTGACCCGCTCCACTCCACCTCACCCCCCATAGATCCTGAGAGGAGGTCGCAGAATGCCGGACGATGTCTCCCGCGCTTCGGGCCAGAACTGGGCGGCACAGAACCACACCTCCCAGCACACGTCCTCGCACATCACCCCGCTCAACTCGGAGCCCAGCTCCTTCGGGTTCCCCGTCCCCCAGCAGCCCGCGGCATCCGAGGTCACACCTCCCTTCCCCGCAGCCCCGCCCATGGCACTCCCCAGCCCCCTGCGGGTCGTCGTCGCCGACGACAACCCCGTGGTCCGGGCCGGCCTGGGCGTCCTGCTCTCCGGCCGCGACGACATCGAGGTCGTCGCGGAGGCCGCGGACGGCCGCCAGGCCTATGACATGGCCGTTCTGCACCGCCCGGACGTCGTCCTGCTCGATGTCCGCATGCCTGGCGTCGACGGCATCTCCGCCCTGCCCCACCTCGTACAGGTCGCGCCGGTCATGATGCTGACCTACAGCCGTGAGAGCGAGATCGTCCACGAGACGCTGCGCCTGGGCGCGGGCGGATACCTGGTCCATGGCGAGTTCACGGCCAACCAGTTGGTGCAGGCCGTGCGGGACACCAAGAGCGGTCGCGCTCACTTCACCGCGACCGCGGCCAACGCCCTCCTCGCCCACATGAGGCAGGGGCACGGCCCACAGGGACGACCGCTTCCGGAGGGGCTCGGCGCCGCCCTGACCACGGGCGTTCCGTACTCGGGGGCCGGCTACGACGGCCACGCCCCGAGTTCCGTACAGCAACACGGTGCGCCTGCACATGCACCCAAGCCGGAACCGTCTCCACCTGCGGCGCGACAGGTCCGGCCATCACAGGGTCTTTCGCATCTGCAACCAGTTGTGACACAGTCTTCCGTGACCGAGGGGCTGGGTGCTATCCCCAACAGGCGGCAGTACGGTCTGAGTTCACGGGAGGTGGAGGTCATGGAGCTGATCGCGTCCGGCATGAGCAATCAGCAGATTGCCGCCACCTGCTTCATCAGCGAGAAGACGGTCAAGAACCACATCAACCGCATCTTCACCAAGTTGCACAGTGTCAGCCGCAGTGAGGCCATCGCCCGCTGGCTCGGCACGGCCCCCGCGGCGGCACCGGGGGCGCGTGGGGCTGGTGGTCACCATGGCTGAGCGGGGAAGCGAGAACGGCAGCGGGATCGTGGTCTTACGCATGGGACGTGGGGCCCAGCACGAGCCGACCCAGGCCCAACTGATGCTTTGGGCCCGGGAATGGGCCCTGGGACCCTCCGGCGTTCAGGGTGTGCCGCCGTATGTTTCTCATGTCGCCAGCGGCTCCGGCCAGGAGGAAGCCGGAACCGCTGGCGACACCAAAGAAACGTGCGAGTCGGCCGGCTACCGGTCGGCCGAACCCGGAGGGGAACACCATGTCGGACATCACCCTGAAGACCGCCGTCCGCGTCAACGGCTGGGCCAACACCGCGGTCAGCGCGATCCAGAAGCGTTACGCGGCCAAGGACCGCGGTCAGACGGCGTTCGAGTACCTGGGCATCATCCTGGTGGTCGTGGCGATCATCGGCGCGATCATGGCCACGGGCATCGGTGGCAACATCTCGGAGCGGATCGATGGCCTTGTGACCTCCATCACCTCGGGCACGTGACCGAGCGCAGTCGCCGCGATGCAGGGCAGGCCTTCCCCATCTACGTAGTGATGGTGGCGGGTCTGCTCTTCCTCGTGTTCGCATTCTTTGCTGTCGGCAAGGCCGCGGCTTTGCGTAATGGAGCCCAGGGGGCGGCGGATGCTGCCGCGCTGGCTGCCGCTCAACAGACTCGTGAGGACTTTGAGGTCCCGTTCCTCGCGTCGCTCCCCGGGAACATGCTGGAGCAGTTCCTTCAGGTCCACCCGGTTATGGGGTGTCGTGCGGCTTACGGATTTGCCGCATCGAATCAGGCGAAGGTCAGGCACTGTTGGCGGACGCTCGGTGGCTATCGAGACCGGATCAAGGTCGAGGTCAAGGGCCGTAAACCGGTGGACTCGTCGGTGATTCCCGGCACGAAGAGGAAGTTTGCGCACGCCACGGCAACTGCCATTGTCGAGTTCCGCTGCCGCGGGTGGAAGGCCCTGGACTTCAACGATGACGGTGTCCAGGACTTGTACATATTCCCGTGCGGGGACGCCGGGACGGTTGAAATCGCGCCAAGCAGCCCCCCGCCCTGGTCCGAGGTGAGCAAGATTCTCTACGACGTGCACCTGGTCGACAATTGATGGCGAACGACGAGTAAAGGATTCAGAACCCATGAGCATTCGGCGCTCCACCAGATCCCGAAGGGCTGTGGCAGCCGTCTCGCTGGCGGCAGCAATGGCCCTGACTGCCGTTGGCTGCGGCGCTGATGGCGGTGGCGGAAAGACCAATGAAGCTGGTTCGTCGCCATCCTCTACTCCGTCCAAGCCCTCGGAAGAGGACAAGGGCGCAAAGCAGGAGGACACGGCTGCCGGTGACAATGTGGACCCGAATGTGAAACTCGCTCAGGTCAATGGTCGCGATGGGCTGACTCTTGTCGTCAATGAGGTAAAGCGCGACAGTGGCGGGTTCGTTACTGTCAGCGGCGTGATCAAGAATGACGGGGACAGTATTCAGAGTGGCGGCCAGTGGTCGGGCAACGAGAAAACTATCGTGGTCAAGAATCCGAATTCTGTAGCAGGCGCGACACTTGTGGACAAGGTCGGCAAGAAGCGCTACTACATCCTTCGGGACACGGATGGGCGATGCCTCTGCACCACCGGGCTGACAGCGATTCCGGCCGGAAAGTCGGTCTCTGTCTTCATGCAGTTCCCGGCTCCTCCCGCCACCAGCACTGAGGTTGACTTCACGCTGCCGACGTTTGCCACTGCCTCGCTGAAGATTTCTGGGTGATGGCCGACATGAAATGCGTTCGTTCACGGCGCGGGCAACGCCATGTCGCAGGACGTGCCATCGCTGTAGCGGTACTGCTGGCCGGCACTACCGTCTTCGGCGCGACGACGGCACTGGCTGATGACGGCCCCAGCGTGCCGCCCGGCACCGAAGCGTCGTCGGTGCCGCCCGTCCAGGTGGACGGCAACGACCCCGATCTCAAAATGGCCGAGGGGGCCACGCTCGCCCCCGCCAAAGTCCTCGACATCATCCAGGTCGTCGAGGACATGGGCGGCGAAGAGCGCCGCGAGGACAGCAACGCCAGCATCAAGTTCGCGCTCCAGGCGGAGGTCCTCTTCGGCAAGGACAGCGCGAAACTGAGCGCCGCAGCCAAGTCCCGTATCGCAGCGGTCGCAGCCGAGATCAAGAAGCAGAACGCCACCAAGGTGCGCGTCTTCGGCTTCACCGACAATCTCGGGTCCTCCGCACACGGCGACGTGCTGTCCAAGCAGCGTGCCGATGCGGTGCACGGCGAGCTGGTCGAGTCGCTCGGATCGACGATCACCTTCGAGATCCGCGGTTACGGCGAGCAGTACCCGATCGCCGACAACAGCACGGAAGAGGGCCGGAAGAAGAACCGGCGCGTGGAGGTCTCCTTCCCGCGCGGCGGCGCTTCCTGACCAAGTTACGTACGCACAGGGCTTGTGTAGGGTCTCAAATTTCTTGGCAGAACCTCAGAGCGTTGTGGCCAACCGAGCGGTGTTCGAGGTAACCACCGCGGGTGATCATTCGCTCAAGGGTGCCGCTTGCGGGATGCGCATGAAAGAACGGGCCTCTCGGTAGAGACGCGGTTGAAGACGACCGATCTCGCCGGGAGGCCCGTTCCCGCGCCAGTTCACTACCGACGCCGTCGGCGAGTCCACTGCGGTCACTCCGGAGTGTGACTGCTACGTCCACCAGTTCGGGGCGATCGCGCCGGGGCGCCGACTGCGCCGGTATCCGAGCGACATGACGGACGAGGTGCCCGCCGCTTCACGCTCCACCCGCCGCAACACTGGCGATGGGAGCACGATTTCGCCGCCCCGTGGACAGCGACCGGTCAGCGCCTGATCACCTGAACCACGCGGCCCGACCCGCCCGCCCACGACCCGGGAGAACCTCGGAGACCCCGCACCGGACGGTCACCCGGCGCCTCATGCTGCCCACCCACCGGAAGATCACCCTGAACCCACCCGAAACCGACGATCAGAATTCACGCGGTGGATCCAGGCTCAGATCGGTGGATCAAGCTAAACCCGCTGTGTGCGGGCAGCCGATGACCGGTTGGTTCTGGACAGGGCCAGTGCCGCCAGGGCCTCCGGGGCGCCGGACTGACCCCGGACTCCGGGGAAGGCGTTTATGTCCACGATCAGTGGGGCGCCGTCGCCCGTGTCGATGATGTCCACGCCGTAGACGTCCAGTGCGAAGACCTCGCCGACCCGGCGCACCAGGGCGGGCCAGCCGGGCGGCAGGTCATCGGGGGCGAGCGGCAGTGTGGGGCCCCGCCCCTCGGGCGAGAGTTCGGAACGGCGCAGGGCGGCGAAGAGCTGGTCTCCGATCGCCCACAGTTTGTGGTCCCAGCCGCTGTTCGGTGCGAACTCCTGGACCACGACCGGCTCCTGTGGGCATGTGGCGGCGAGTTCCCGCAGTTGTGTGTCGCTGTCGAGGCGGGTCACCAGGTCGTGCCTTCGGCTGTGGCGGCTCTTGACCACCACTGGGCCGGGGAGCGGTGGGCCGGACGCCAGTTGAGCGAGTGTGGTGAAGGTGCGGGTGGCCGCGAACGGGAGGCCGGCCCGCCGGGCATGTTCCGCCATCGCTGTGCGGTCCTGGCACAGCGCGGTCGCCGCAGCCGAGTTCACCACGCAGGCGCCGCGCTGCTCCAGGGCGCGGGCGAGAGCCAGGGCCCGTGGCGTACGCGACTTCAGCAGGTAGACGCCGGCGAGGGGATCGGGGACTTCTGCCACTGTTCTCGGGTCCAGCGTCTCCACTTGATGCCCGGGGGTGAGCAGGGCGGCGGTGTCGACCAGCAGCGGATGACCGGGATCGGGCGTGATCAGGACGATTCTCATACGTTCTTGCCCGCCGCCACGGGAACCTGCACTGGGTGTGGGCGGAGTGTCAACGGCGTCCCGCCGGCCGCGTCGTGCTGTTCCAGCGGACGGGCGGAGACCGGCTCGGCCGCGCCGGACGCCTGGCCTGTACGGGCCAGCCCGAGCACGGCTCGTGCCACCCGCGCCGCCGCGTCAGGGACCTGACGGAAGCTGGGGAAGTCGTTCACATCGACGACCACGGGTCCATCCGGCCCCAGCACTACGTCCACACCATACAGATCGAGGCCGTAGACCACCCCGACCTGGGCAGCTATCGCGGCCACCTCGGCCGACAGCGGCACGCGGCGTTCCCGCACCGAGCGGTCCGGGTGGAGCGGAGAGCGGCGTTCTGTCGCGTACAGTTCGCCGCCGACGCTGTACACCTTGACGTCGATGCCCGAGTTGGTCACATACGGCTGGGCGATGAGCATTCCCTCTCCCACCAGCTCGGGGATCATCGTGGCGAGCCGGTCCGGCGACGACACCAGGTGCACGGCCCGCCCAGAGCTGCCGTCGGCGGGCTTGACCACCAGTGGGTACTCCGACGCCGGAATCTCGGCCAGCAGCTCAGGCCGCGCCGCCGCGTAGGTCGGCGGCAGAGGAAGCCCACGGCTGCGACCAATAGCTGCTGCCAGCGCCTTGTCCCGTACACCTCGTATCGACCGGGCGTCGTTGACCGTCGTCATCCCGGCCGAGGCTGCGGCTTCGAGCAAGGTGAGCCCTGGGCCGCCGGAGACCGTCTTGAGAACCCACGCGTCATGGGTGCTCGCCTGCACCGCCTCAGTCATGCGCAGCAGGGAACCGCCCGGCCGCAGCACGTCCACCTGGTGCCCCCAGGAGGTCAGTTGACGGATCACCTCAACCGGCATGCCGTCGTGGCGGTATTGCTCCTCCACCAGAAAGCAGAGCTTCATCGATCTTCCCCGCAACCCCGGACGCCCGCCCTTACCGTTCGGCATCCTGTGACGTCACAGGATGTCATGAACCGTTCTGCGGCCAGGGAGGCCGGGCTCTTGATCACCAGGGCTTCCACCCGGACGAGGCCGCCCCATCTCTTTCATCAAGTCTCTGATTCACTTCGACGCGGACAGTGCGTAGGCGTTGCCGGTATTGCCAGTTGGGGCCACCTGTCTTCACCCGGATCAGTGGCCACATGACATGCCTTCAAGGGGGCAGTGCCGCCACCCGCGAGCCCCTACAGCCCGGTACCGCGACCACGTCGGGGTGCCGGGCCGTGCGGCGTCACAGCAGGTGGTCGGCGGCGCCGGCCTTGATGTCGCGGATCATCTGCTGGAGTGCCTCGCGGCTGTCGGTGAGGAAGTGCTCCTCCGCGCCCGCGATGGTGATGTAGCTGTTGCCCTGCTCGTCGGTTCCGATCCGGTAGCAGCTGGCTCCCTCACCACAGAACGGTTCTTCCCATGTGATGCCGTGCACGGAGACTCCCCTCAGAGGTGACGTGCGATGTCCTGGATGAAATCCCGTGACTGCTCGGGCGGCAGCGCAATCCGTTCCATCCAATCGAGATGTGAACGGTACTTGGCCAGTTGTGCTTCCCCGTAAAGGAATTCGGGCCCGTGGGTGCTGTCCACCTGCACCGTGTCCAGCTGGGGCACAGGGCCTTCGGAGTAGTTCACGGTCTGCCCCGCACCGGGAAAGGCGCCCGCCTCGAACGGGGTTACGCGCAGGGTGATGTGGCGGCGTTCCGACGTGGCGAGGAGGTGTTCGAGCTGGGCCCGCGCTACCTTCCGTCCGCCGAACTGCATGCGGAGGGCAGCCTCGTGAATTACGCCGACGTACTCCGGTGCCGACATGCCGTCGAGGACCTGCTGGCGTTCCACGCGGTGGGCCAGGCGTAGGGCGACCTCGTGCTTCGGGAGTGCGGGGACGACGACACGGAATACGGCGAGGGCGTGGTCGCTGGTCTGGAGGATCCCCGGGATATGGACGGAGTGCGCCGTCCGCATGCGCAGGGCGTGGGCTTCCAATTCGGCGATGTCCAGGAGACCGCTGGGGAGGGTGGGCCGGTAGCGTTCCCACCATCCGCGGCGCGCAGGGCGGGCCATGTCGGCCAAGGCGTCCACGTACGTCTGGTCCGTGCAGCCGCAGGCGTCGGCGAGCGTGCGCAGCCGGTGGTCGCTGATGGCGCGGAGCCCCTGCTCGATGTTGGAGAGCCGGGAACGGTCGACACCGAGCAGTCTGGCCGCGGTCTCGGCAGAGACATCGGCTGTGATGCGCATCTTCCGGAGTTCGCTCCCCAGACGCCGCTGACGTTCGGTCGGGGACGTTCGCGCTGCCATGTCAGTCCTTCCGTGGCCTTCCCGGCGAAGTCTGCCGTGTAAAGGGCGCCTTGGGCCACGTAGGGATTCAAATTTACAGGATTGGGTGGCCAATATGACCCTTAGCCCCCTACAGTCAGTAACGCACTGCTCACGTTGCGATGAGTCGGAAGTGCATCGCGCGGTCCTGCCCGCAGCCTCCTGCCCTGGGAGGGGCGGCCCGCGCCAGGGAGACAAGCCACCGCTCATTCAGCAGCGCACGAGCCACCTGTGCGCATCGACGCGATAGAGAGACCGCCAACTCGCCACCCGTACAAGGGGAGTCAGTCATGCCGCAATCTCCGCGCGCCGCGCTCTGCCCGGTAGCCACCGAGGAGCCCGCACCCGACCCGTATCCGTACGCGACCGCGTACCCGAGGCGCCGCTCCGAGCGTGGGCTCGCGCTCAGCCTCACTCTTCCCGGTGATCCGCGGAGCGCGGCGATCGGACGCAACACGGTCACGGCCTCGCTGCGCGCGTACGGGCTTACTCCGTACATCTGGCCGGCCGCGCTCGTGGTGAGCGAACTGGTCGGCGTCACCACCACCATGACCCCGGGCGAGGAGTTGTACGTCTCCGCGCGGCACCGCGACAACGCGCTCCGGATCGTCGTCTGGGACCAGCATCCGCGCCACTGCGACCCGGACGCCGTCACGCTCTGCGAGGCACGGCGCCGGCGGGCGCTGTGGCTGCTGGCTGCGGTCGTGGACGACTGGGGTGGGGAGTGGGGTGTCTGCGACGCGATGCCGCCGCACGCGGGCACCAAGTCCTGGGTGGCGTTGCCGCGCTGACCGGCGCGAGGAGCGCGGGCACTTGCTCCGCGAGGGGCCACGGAAGGGAGGCCGTCGTAAAGCCATCGAACGGCAACGGGTTCATAGCCATATCTGGAACCCCCGGGCCTCACCGATCCTGCGAATGACCGGCTCGAACCCTCAGCTGAAATGTAGGACGGGTCCTCAGCCGGACCGAGCGGTGGTCGCTGTAGAGCAGACGTCGCCACGCTGGATCTACGCTCCCCAGCGGTCAAGTACGCAGCAGCCGCCGCGCTCGTGTCTTTCCGGCCGTCGAGGAGGAGAGGTATGAGCGCGGCGGCCGGTCCACAGTCGCCTGCGAGGTTGTCAGGCGAGGCTGATGTGCACGGTGCCCCCGATGCGGGAGATCCCGTCCAGGATGGTGGAGGGGACGCGGAAGACGCGGCCGGGGGCTGCGGGCCAGGCGAGGGTGCGGCGGGTGACGACGCGCCCGTCCTGGCGAACGGCGACCCTGGGGAACCGGACGTACTCGTCGGACCACAACAGGAGCCGGCCGCGGGCCGGAGCCGGGTCGTTGGGGCGCAGAATCTGCGGGGCGACCCAGCGGAAGGGGGCGCCGACGGTCAGCCGTACGCCCTCGGCCGGCCTGCGCCGACCGTGCAGGTGGTTGATGACCTGCTGGGCGACGTGTTTGCCGTCGAGGGCGGCGACGTCGGCGGTGTCGACGGGGTGGAGCAAGTTGCCGGCGGCGAAGACGCCGAGGCGGCTGGTGCGCAGGGCGGTGTCGGTGAGAGGGCCGAGGGTGCCGTCGTCGAGGGTGATGCCGGCGGCGCGGACGAGTTCGTGGTCGGGGATCCAGTCGCCGGTGAAGACGACGGTGTCGCATTCGACAGTGCGGCGCTTGCCGGTGTCGAGGTGCTCGATCTCGACGGCCTGGCAGCGGCCCTTGCCGATGACCTGGGTGACGCGGCTGCGGGTCGCGACGGGGACGCGTAGTACGGTGCGGCCGGCCGCGTTGAAGGCGCCGTAGGACTCTGCCTTCGGGTACTGGCTGATCATGAGCGCGGGGGTGCAGCCTGCCTCGCGGAGGGTGAGGGCCGCGGACCAGCTGACGAGTTCGCCTCCGACGATGACGGCTCGCTTACCGACGGGCTGGTGGTGGAGGTGGACGAGGTTTTGGAGTTGTCCGGTGGTGTAGACGCCGTGGGGGCGGTCACCGGGGATGCGGCGTGCAGTGCGGGGGCGCTCGCGTGCGCCGGTGGCCAGCACGATGGCCCGCGGGCGGATCTGGTAGCGGCCGTCGGGGCTGGTGACGTCGAGGGTGTGCTCGTCTGCCCAGCCGGTGACCATGGTGTTGGTCCGGATCTCGGCCCCGGCCTGCGTGGCGCGGTCCACGAGGTGGCGGGCGTAGGCGGGGCCGGACATCACGCGGTGCAGGTCGCGCAGGCCGTAGCCGGTGTGGTCGCTGTGGCGGGGGATGCCACCGGCGGTGTGCTCGCGGTCGACGACGAGGATGTGCCCGGCACGGCGGTCGGCGAGTTCGGCGGCTGCGGTGAGTCCTGCGGGTCCGCCTCCGATGATGAGGACATCGGGTTTGATGAGGGGCAGCTGGTAGGTCATCGGTTGTCCTTGTGCTGGCTGCTGCAGCCGTCGTCGGTGTGGTGCTGGGTGTGCAGGGCCGCTACGGCTGCGCCGCAGAAGAAGCCCTGGCAGCGGCCGTTCATGGACCGGGTGCGGCGGCGCAGTCCTTCGAGACTGTGTGCGGGCACGGGCGCGTGGCAGGCGTCGCGGATCTCGCCTTCGGTGACGCGCTCGCAGAAGCAGACGATGGTGCCGTAGGCGGGGTCCGAGGCGATGAGTTCGGCGTCCTGGTAGGGGCGCGTGGCGGCTTCGCCGATGTTCGGCATCTGCGGCGGGGCGGGCAGGTCTCTGCGGCTGCGGAGGGCCAGCCCGGCTTCTTCCAGGAGACCGCGGACGTGTTCGGCGATGGCGATCCCGGCGGTCAGGCCGGTGGAGCGGATGCCTCCGACCAGGAGGTAGCGCTGCTCGGGGGTGGCCTCGATGAGGTAGTCGGGGTGGTCGATCGCGGCGCGCAGTCCGGCGTAGCTGGCGGTGACTTCCTCGGCCAGCAGACGCGGCATGAGGCGTTCGCCCTTGGTGAGGAGGAAATCGTAGCCGTCCTCGGACGTTGCGGTGTTGGTGCGGTCTGTGAGGTCCTCGGCGGTGGGGCCGAGCATGACATTGCCGTAGATGGTCGGGGAGATCAGGACTCCCTTGCCGAGGGAGGAGGGAACGGGCAGGACGATCTTGTTGACCATCGGGCGCGTCAGCTTGTCGAAGACGAACAGCTCGCCACGCCGGGGGGTGACAGTGAAGCGGTCGTGGCCGAAGAGCCGGTCGATGTGGTCGGCCCCGAGCCCGGCGGCGTTGACGACCCAGCGGGCCCTCACCTCGCCCTTCGCGGTCTGCAGGGTGGTGACGTCGCCGACCGCGTCGACGCCGGTCACCGCGTGCTGGAGCAGAAGTCTCGTGCCGCGCTGCTGGGCGTCGGTGGCCAGGGCGAGGTTGGTGGTCCAGGTGCAGATGATCGACTCGTCCGGGACGGTGAGGCCGCCGAGCGCGCCGTCGCCGAGATCGGGAAGGCTCTGGTAGACCTCGTCCGCGCCGACGATCCTGCAGTGCTCGTAGCCATTGGCCTCGGCCTTCTTCTTCAGGCCCGGGAGTGCGTCGAGTTCCTCCTGATTCCAGGCCACCAGCACGGCGCCGGTGTGTTCCACGGGGATGCCGGTGGCTTTGGCGTAGGCGCTCAGCAAGTGGTAGCCGCGGGCGACCAGGCGCGATTCGAGCGTGCCGGGTTTGGCGTCGAAGCCCGTGTGCAGGATCGCGGTGTTGGCTTTACTGGTGCCGTCGCCCACGTCATCGCGGGCTTCGATCAAAGCCACGGAAAGCTCGAAGCCGGCCAGTTCGCGCGCGATAGCCGAGCCGACGATGCCTCCTCCGATCACCGCGACGTCAAAGACTTCGCGGTGGCGGCTGTGGGGGGTGGCGGTCATGAGTGGTCTCCCTTGGCGGCACACGCCGCGGCGGCCTGTGCCCATGTGGTGCGGAACTCCTGGGCCCGGTCCTCGGACCAGCGGGGTTCGTAGACGGTCGTCGGCTGCCAGTCCCCGACGGCCTCTTTGAGGCTGATTGCAGGGTCGAGTGCGCAGCGGGCGAGTGCGGCGGCGCCGAGGGGGGTGGCGTGTGCGTTGGGGTAGATGTCGACGGGGAGCTGGGCGATGTCGGCCTGGGCCTGCATGAGGGCGGCGGAGTTGGTCAGGCCGCCGTCCGCGCGCAGCCGGCTCAGGGGGCGGCCGAGGTCGCGGCCGACCAGGGCCGCCAGCTCGGTTACCTGCGCGGCAATGCCCTGGAGCACGGCCAGGATCAGGTGTTCTCGGCGGGTAGCCAGCGTCATGCCGGTGATGGAGGCGGTTGCTTCGGGAGCCCACCGGGGGGCGGCGAGACCGGCGAAGGCCGGCACGCACAGGACGCCCTCGCTGTCCGCCGCGACCAGCGTGTCGAGGTCGGTGGCGGACTGGAGGAGACCAAGGTCCTGCAGCCAGCGCACCGCCGAGGCCACGGTGTAGACCTGGCCGTCCACGCAGTACAGGGTCTGCCCGGCGGCCTGCCAGGCCACCGACGTCGTCAGGCCCGCACTGGAGCGCACGGGATCCAGTCCTGTGTTCGCCAGCAGAAACGCGCCTGTGCCGTACGTACACTTGGCGGTCCCTTGTTCCAGGCACGCCTCGGCGACCAGGGCGGCCTGCTGGTCGACGATCAGTCCTGCCACCGGCGTCTCCTGGCCGAAGGCACGCGTGGTGCCGACCACCTCGTCGCTGGCGACGATGCGCGGCATCCGCTCCTCGCCGAGTGAGAACCAGTCGGCGAGCTGCCCGTCCCAGGACGCGCTGTCCAGGTCGAAGATCAGGGAGCGGCTGGCGGTGGAGGCGTCAGTGACGAATTCGCCCGTCAGATGGTGTACGAGCCAGGTGTCGGTGGTGGTCACCACCCCGTCGCGGGTGAGATTGCGGCGCAGCCACGCCATCTTGGGCGCGGAGAAGTAGGAGTCAAGGACGAGGCCAGTGCGCTGGGCGATGGCCTCGCTGTGTTCGGCCAGCTCGGCACAGATGCTCTCTGCGCGCCTGTCCTGCCAGACGATGGCCGGGGACAGAGGTGTTCCTGTGGCCTCGTCCCAGGCCAGGACAGTTTCTCCTTGATTGGCCAGAGCCACGCCGTCGATCGGGCGGCCGGCCATGCTGACGGCCCGGCGCCCGGCGGTGAGGACGGAGTCGAGCAGCTCATGGGGATTCTGTTCGACACCTCCGCCGGGCAGGTAGGTGGGGCGGACAGTTTCCTCGGCGATGGCGACCGTTCCGTCTTCGGCGTCGACGACGATGGCTTTGGTGCCCGAAGTGCCCTGGTCGATGGCGAGGATCGTAGTCATCGCGAGTTCCCTTCCGTGCTGGCCCCGGTGGGGGTGGTGGCGCTGTCCAGGGCGCGGTCGACGTCGGCCATGTCCGGCATGGTCAGTGCGGCACGGCCGCGCCGGGCGATGAGCACGGCCAGGTAGACGGCGCCGATCCCGCACAGCACCAGAACGTAGATCCAGGGTCCGCGGAAGGAGGCGTCGCGGAAGATGAGCAGTTCGTATACCAGCCAGACGGCGGCGAGAACGAGGACCGGGACCTCCCACCGGCCCAGAGAGAACCCTTGGGACGGCGGCAGGGAGCGTCGCTTGGCCGCGTACATCGCCACCGTACCGGCGTAGATGACGGCGGGAAGCAGGGTGGCCGCGGAGAACAGCTGGAAGAGGGCGTCGGTGGAACCTGAGAAGACCGCGAGGATGATCTGCGCGATGAGCATCATGAAGACGGTGGCGTTCAGCGGGGTCGCGGTCCGCGGGTGGATGCGCCCCAGCAGACGCCATCCGGGAAAACGCTCGTCCCTCGACATCGCATAGACCAGGCGAGTGCCGCTGAGGGTGATCACCAGTCCGCAGGAGAAGATCGCGACCACGACGAGGACCAGCAGGCTCTTCCCGACGACCGAGCCGAGCACAGCGGTGATCACGGTGGCCACCGGGGTGGCCGACTCTGCGGCGCCGTCGACCCGGCCGGCCGCAGCGGTGATGGCGACCAGGAAGAGGAAACCGAGAACGCCCAGGGAGAGCACGGCCTGGACCATCGCCTTGGGGATGACACGGGCGGGGTCCTTGGTCTCCTCGGCCAGGTTCGCCGCGGACTCAAATCCGACGATGGTGAACGCGCCCAGGAGGAACGCCAGGGCGAAGGGGCCGGCCTGCGTCCCACCGCCCAGAGCGTAGTAGCCGCTCTCCGGCACGGGCCCGGTCTCGAACAGGTTCGCAAAGTCGAGCTTGCCGGTGAAGAAGCCCACCGCGAACAGCAGCAGGGTCAGCGTGATCATGCCGATGAGCTGCGCTGTCACAGCCACATTGTTGACCCGGTGCGTGGCGCGCGTCGAAGCGGCTACCAGCAGTGCCTGCAGCAGCATCACGCCGGCCGTGATGACCCAGGCGTTCTGCGTCGTTCCGACATAGTGCAGCAGCTCGGGAAGAATCGTGGAGGCGATCGTGTAGTCCACGGCGACCACGACAACGCCGAGGAACGCGAAAGAGATCCATCCCATGATCCAGCCCCACACGGGACCGACGATCCGCGACACCCACTGATAGGAGTAGCCGCTGATCGGGATGCGCGCCGCAAGGGCTCCGAAGACAAGGGCGATGGAGAGCTGACCGATCACCGAGATCGGCCAGGCCCAGATGCCGCGCGGCCCGGAGGTGGCCAGCACCGCGCCGTAGGTCGTGAAGATACCCGTCGCGATCGATACGAACCCGAACGCCACCGAGAACGAGGCGTACCAGCCCAGCTCCCGCGCCATCTCCTGTTTGGGCTCGGCCCCGTGACCCCCAGCTGATCTTGATCCCGGAGAGTCTGTCTCTACTTGCGCCATGAATCGCTTCCCTGCTTCAGAGTGCCCCGCCGTCGCCGCGGAAGGCAGTGGATGGTGGAGGAACCGGATGTGGTCGGCATGTAGGCACGCCCCTCAGGATGCGCTGGAGCCTGTCTGTGGGTGGCTGCGAGAGCACGGTGGTCCGTGTGACCTCGTTGCCGCCGACGGTCATCGGCAACCGCCTGACCGTTTACGTGGGATATTGACCGTCGACACTTGAAAGTGTGGACCTCTGCCCGAATGGAAAGTGTGGACCTTTGCCCGAATGTCGTCAAGGGTTCGTTCCGCTGCAACACTCGCAGCAACGCGAGCTGCACTTCCGCGCGCGGCAAGGGCCCTCTGAACAGCTATCGGAGGAGCCGGGCGCGGCTGCCGCATCACACCCGAAGCCTCAGCCGGATGGCCTGAGTCCTAGAATGCAGTCACAGGTCCACAAAAACAGTCACCCAGGGAGGGTTGGGCGTGCTTGCCGCCGAGCGCCACCGCAGAATCGTCGCTGAAATCGCCCGCCTCAAGTTCGTCACCACCGAGGACCTCACGACACTGCTGAACGTCTCCCACGAGACGGTCCGCAGGGACCTCGCCCTCCTCGAACGACGGGGCGATCTCACCCGCGTCCACGGCGGAGCCACTGCCTCCCAGGCACCCGTCGGGGAGGAAGCGTCCTTCAGCGAGCGCCGAGACGCATACCTCGCCGAGAAGAAGGAGATCGGCCGGGCAGCGGCAGCCTTGATCGAGCCCAACCAGACGGTTGTCATCGATGTCGGCACCACGGCACTGGAAGTGGCCCGCGCCCTGCCGGCCGATCACGTCGGCGTCATCGCCACCCCCTCCCTGCTCGTGGCCGCCGAGCTGAGTTCACGCCCACGCGTCGAAATTCTGGTCAGCGGCGGCCGGCTGCGCGCAGGCGACCTGGCCTGCTACAACGCCCAGACCGTGGAGTTTTTCAGCAACCTGCGCGCGGACGTCGTCTTCCTGGGGTCCGGAGGCATCGCCCCCTACGGCCTGACCGACTTCCACCTCGACGAAGTCGCGACGAAGCGCGCCATGCTTGCCAACGCTTCCCACCGCTACGTGCTGGCCGATTCCAGCAAGTTCGGGCGCACGGCCGCCCACCGCGTCTGCGGACTGAACGGCTTCGACACCCTCATTACCGACCGGCCGTGCCCGGACGACCTGCGCGCTGCCCTCAGCAGGATTGGCGGCAGCATCATCGTCGCCTGACCGGCTCGGCAGGCCCGCCAGTCACGGTTCGCCGAGGGGGGCGCTCAGGCGTCCACCCCGAACGACACTCCGGATGACCGGATGCCGGACCCCTCAGAACCTGCCGGGGCCCTGAGCCTGCGCCAGCAGGACGCTGCCGCCTGTCGGCGCCTTTGGTGACAGCTCGCTCCCGGCCGCATGTTCCGCGTCCTGCCGGGCTACTGCGCAGGGTCGGCCGGAACGTCGGCCACAGGACCGCCGGCCCCGCCGACTGACTCCACCAAGCCACCGAAACCAAGGAGAACCATGTCCCGGCGCCAGAACATCTCGTCCGGTTCCTCCCGCGAGCCCGTCCTCGGCTACTCCCGAGCCGTCCGCCTCGGCAGCCAGGTCTTCGTCGCAGGCACCACTGCCGGGTCAGCCGATGGCGCAGTCGGCGGCGCCGACGCAGCAGCCCAGGTTCGCGAGATCTTCTCCCGCATCGAAACAGCCCTCACCGAGGCAGGCGCCGGCTTCGCCGACGTCGTCCGTACACGCATCTACCTGACGGACATCGCCGACTTCGACGCTGTGGGCGCCGTCCACGGCGAGATCTTCCGCGACATCCGCCCCGTCACAGCCGTCGTGGAGGTCGGTGCCCTCGCCGCCAAGGACCTCCTCGTCGAGGTGGAAGCCGACGCGGTCCTGCAGTGAGCTCGACCGGGGCCGTGACCTCGATCTTCGACCTCGACGGAGTGCTGACCAGGGAAGACACCATGGCTTCCCTGGTCACCACCCGCCTGACAGCCCGCCCCCATCGCCTCGTTGCCGCGAGCGCACCGTTCCTGCTCGCCCAGGCAGCTCCCCCCGATGGCGCACTGAGGCCAGCCATGAACCGCGCGATCGTGACCCTCGCCTTGCGGGGGATGACCCAAAACGAATACGAGGCACTTGCCGTCACCACAGGTCAGACCATGGCAGGCCGGACAACGGTGGTAGGGCAGGCCGTCGCCAGGTGCAGGCTGGCCCGCCTCCAGGGCTCGACGGTCGTGGCGACAGCTTCGGAAGCAACCCTCGCGCGAGCCTTCCTGGACAGCGTCGGACTGCACAACATCCCGCTGGTCGCCTCCCGGCTCGAATTCGCCCAGCGGGGGCCGAGGCTGGCTACCCACAACGTCGGCGAAGCCAAACTCGCCGCAGTCCGCGCGATGGGTTTCGTTCCCGAGGAGGCAGTCTTCTACACCGACTCGGCCAGCGACATTCCGCTCGCTCGCGTCGCCCGCCAGACCGTCACCGTCAACGCTGCCCACCGCTCAATCACGAAACTAGCTGCCGCCGCCAGAAACATCACCAACGAACGCTGGCGCTGAGCTTGACTTGCAAGGTCAATGCCGTTGGCTTCGTGTTGAGTTAGCAGTTCAACGGATGCCAGGGGTGGTGTCGGCGTACTCGTCACTTTGCCGAGCCCGGTACCGAGACCACCTCGCGGTACCGGGCCCTGCGGCGTTACAGCAGGTGGTCGGCGGCGCCGGCCTTGATGTCGCGGATCATCTGCTGGAGTGCCTCGCGGCTGTCGGTGAGGAAGTGCTCCTCCGCGCCCGCGATGGTGATGTAGCTGTTGCCCTGCTCATCGGTTCCGATCCGGTAGCAGGAGTTCCCCTCGCCGCAGAACGCGTCTTCCCAGTTGACGTCCGGCATCCGTGATCCCTTCAGAGTTGGCGTGCGATGTTGTGGATGAAGTCCCGCGACTCGCTCGGCGGCAGCGCGATTCCCTCCATCCAGTCCAGGTGGGCCCGGTACTTCGCCAACTGCGCTTCCGAGAAGACGAAGACGGGCCCGTGCGAGTTGTCGAGCTGTACGGTGTCGAGCTGAGATGCCGGTCCCTCCGCGTACAGGACCGTCTGACCCGCTCCGGGGAACGCGCCTGCCTCGAACGGGATGACCAGCAGCGTCACGACGCGATGTCCGTGAGTACCGACTTCGCATCGCGTTGGTACGAGCGAGCGAGCCTCTGCCGCTCCTCCGGGAAACTGCCGCTCATCATCCTCCGCGTCAAGGTCTCGTCCGTCGCCTCCAGGTAAGGCAGGAGCGAGTGGTGCAGGAGGGTGTGTGACCAGGGGCCGCTGCCGCCCGCTGCCCCTGGTCATCGCGGCCGGGCAGCGGGCTGACGGCACCCGGTTCGGCAAGGCCGCCGTCGGCCATCACCTTGGCCCCGGCACCCGTCCGGCCGTACAGGCCATGCCTGTACGGCCGGATGCGCCTAACGTGACGAGGACTGCACAAGGTTGCCGAAGGTGTCCGGCGTGGAGGAGTGGACGTGAAGCTCGGTCTGCACTACTGGAACTACTCGCAGCCGGCCGACCCCGCGCTCATCGCGCCCACGCTCGCCGAGTCGGCGCGGATCGCCGACCAGGGCGGGGTCGCGTCGTTCACGGTGATGGACCACTACTTCCAGATGGAGACCCCGCAGAGCGCGGCCGACGCACCGATGCTGGAGGGGTACACGACCCTCGGGTACGTGGCCGCGCTGACCCAACGGATGACGCTCGGGCTGATGGTCACGGGCGTGATGTACCGCCACCCCGGCCTGCTCGCGAAGATCGTCACCAGTCTCGACGTGCTCTCCGGCGGCCGGGCGGTGCTCGGGCTCGGCGCCTCCTGGTACGAGCGGGAGCAGCGCGGGCTCGGGGTGCCGGTCGTCCCGGTGACGGAGCGGTTCGAGCGGCTCGAGGAGACGCTCCAGATCTGTCTGCAGATGTGGAGCGAGGACGACGGCCCGTACGAGGGGCGGCACTACAAGCTGGCCGAGACGCTCTGCGTGCCGGAGCCGATCGGGGAGCGGCCGCCGATCATGATCGGCGGCGGGGGCGAGAAGAAGACGCTGCGGCTGGTCGCCCGGTACGCGGACGCGTGCAACCTGTTCGCCACCGACGTCGACGAGGTGGCCCACAAACTCGACGTTCTGCGGGAGCACTGCGCGGCGGTGGGGCGCGACTACGACGCCATCGAGAAGACCCTGATGTTCAGCAGGCCGGTCCTGGACGAGACCGATGCGTTTCTCGCCGACGTCGAGGCTTACGCGGAGCTCGGCATCAGCGCGGTCCAGGTGCTGCCGGACCGGCACCCGGTCAGCTTCGCCGAACAGGTCGTCGCGCGCATCGTGCCCAGGCTCGCCGCGATCGGCGAGTAAAGCTCGGTGACGCGGCCGGCCTCGGGATCACCCGTTCCAGGATCGACCGATCAACCTGGGGGCGGGTCCGTAAGGCCGGGCCCGGGGCATGTTCTGGCCGGGTTCGGCCGCAATACCGACACGTCCGGTCAGTAGGCCGAGTTGACGTGGTCGATGGAGCCGTAGCGGTGGGCGGCGTAGTTGGCAGCGGCGGTGATGTTGGCGACCGGGTCGTAGATGTTCTTGGAGGTGCCGCTCACGTGGTACGTGTTGAACGTGGGGTCGATGACCTGGAGCAGGCCCTTGGACGGGATGCCCTTGGTGGCGTTGGAGTCCCAGTTGTTGATGGCGC
>NZ_JBSFYR010000034.1:0-75369 GCF_053599875.1 Streptomyces sp. NPDC005151
CCTGCGCCGGCCTGACCCTCTACGCGGTCCTCCGCGAACTCCAGGCCCTCCTGGCCACCTGGACCGGCGCCTGCTCGATATGCGGCCAACCCGCAGCAACCCCCGAACCCCACCACAGGACCTAACAAAGCCCTACTAGGCGGCCCCGGCGAGAAGGGGTCGGCAGTTGCGGCAATGGCCGGACGTGGGGGAGCGGAAGGCGCGGTCGCAGCCGTCGCAGTTCTGAAGGGGAACCGGGCGTGGCGTTGCCGGGCCGGGGGCGGGTGCGATGCCGGTTCTAATCCAGCCCGGTTGGCCAACTTCACCCGAGTGAGTGAGTGGGAGGCTGGAGGGGTTGGGAAGAGTTGTGAGCTGCTGTCGGTTTACTGAGTTGAAGTGAGCGGTGGCGTGCGGGAGTGAGTCCTGGCGGTGGGTTTGCGGGGGTGGGAACGGGAGTTCTGGGGGCGAATGGGTGACCTTGGTGGCTGTGGCTCGTTGGGCTGGGTGGCAGGTGTCCGGCCTTGAGGGCGGGGGTGATGCGGTGGATGGATTACGGAAGCTGACGGCCTCGTTCGTGGTGCCCGGGCCTTGCGGGGTGGCGGTCCGGGACCGTCTGGGGCACCTCACGCCGCAGGACGAGAGGGTGCTGCGTGCGGTCGGTGAGCATCAGGGTGCGCTTGCTTCCCGTGATCTCAAGGCCCGCTGTGCGGACGGTCTGGAGCACGGTGCGGACACGTGGGCGGCACGCAAGCGGGAGCTGACCGGGGTGTCGTCGTCGCGGATCGCGGGGGCAATCACCAAGGCCACGCACGATCAGTGGGCACTCGCCCGCCGTTGTCAGGCGGCGCACGTCCAGAGGCTGGATGCTGGGATCAAGACGTTGCGGCACCGCCTGTCCCTCCCGATCGGTGCGCCCGGAACGAAGCGGGCTGCGGGCGGCTACCGGTCGAGGAACGAGTGGTTCCGCAAATCTCGCCGTCTCGCGTCACTGGAGGCGCGGCACACGGCTGCTGTTGCCGAATGGCAGGCCGGGCGGGTGCGGGTGGTACGGGGCGGTAAGCGTCTCCTCAACACCCGCCACCACCTCGCCCAGGCCCAGCTCACCGAGGAGCAGTGGCGGCAACGGTGGGAGGCGGAACGCTGGTTTCTTGCCGCTGATGGTGAGTCGGGCAAGCGGTTCGGGAACGAGACGATCCGGGTCACCCCGGACGGCGAGGTCAGCATCAAACTGCCTGCCCCGCTCGCGCACCTGGCCAACGCCAGGCACGGCCGGTACACCCTCACCGGCCGTATCGCGTTCGCGCACCGGGGTGCGGAGTGGGCCGACCGCATCGCCGCGAACCGGGCTGTGGCCTACCGCATCCACCTCGATACGGATCGCGGACGCTGGTATCTCACCGCCTCCTGGCAGCGCCCCGTCGTCCGGACCATCCCGTTGGAGACCGCCCGTGCCCGGGGCATGGTCGGCGTCGACACCAACGCCGACCACTTCGCCGCCTACCGGCTCGACCGGCACGGCAACCCCATCGGCGGGCCGCACCGTTTCCCCTACGACCTGTCCGGCACCGCCGGCCACCGCGACGCACAGATCCGCCACGCCCTGACCCGGTTGATCAACTGGGCCAGGCGTGTCGGGGTCGCCGCGATCGGGATCGAAGACCTCGACTTCACCGCCGAGAAGACTCGGGAGAAGCACGGCCGCCGGAAGCCGTTCCGGCAGCTCATCTCCGGCATGCCCACCGGGAAACTCAAGGCCCGGCTGGTGTCCATGGCCGCCGAACACGGCCTGAGCATTGTCGCGGTCGACCCCGCCTACACCTCCCAGTGGGGTGCCCAGCACTGGCAGAAACCGCTGGCCACCCCGCACCGCACAATGTCCCGTCACGACGCCGCCAGTATCGCGATCGGACGACGCGCCCTCGGGCACCCGATCCGGAATGGGGTATCCCCTGCTCGAACGGAGTTGAGAGCTTGGGGAAGGACGGCACCGCCCCCGCACGACCAGAGCGATCGTGCGGGGCATCGGACCGTCCAGGCCGGACCGGACGCCCGGGGGCGTGAGGGAACCCGCCCACCCACAACGGACCGGCCCCCTGGAGGGCCGGTGCCGAGCGGGAAGCGAACGCGGGAACCCAGTGCATCCACAACCGTTCGGGATGCACCCAGTACGCAACAGTGGGTCCAAGACTCACTCACGCACACTGGTTAGGAACGGTAATTTCCCTGGTTCTTAAAGCTTTTGATGTCGTGGGCGACCGCGTCGCGGGTGACCGGGTCGTGGGTTTTCTCTTACTTCTCTGCCAGACCGTGCGCCGCGGCCCAGTCGTGCGCCACGTCCTCCGGGTCCTTCTTGTCCTTGTCCACCAGGCGGTTCAGCTCCGTGAGGTCCTTCGTGGTGAGCGTGGCGCCCAGGCGGGCCAGTGCCCTGCGGACCGTGGAGTCCGCCGCGCGGTCCGCGATCAGGGGGACCACGTGCTGGCCGGGGATCAGGTTCTTGGGGTCGGTGAGGACCACCCAGCCCTCGGCGGTGATGTCCGTGTCGGTGGTGAAGAGGTTGGCGACGTCCACATCGCCCTTCTTCAGGGCTCCCTTGACCAGCGGGCCGGAGGAGTCCAGCGACTTGAACTCCTTGAATTCGACTCCGTACACGTCTTTCAGGCCGACCGCCCCGACCGTCCGCTTCTTCACTTCGGGGGCCGCGCCGATGACCAGCTTGCCGTTCTGCTTCGCCAGGTCGGCGAGGGAGGTCAGGCCGTACTTCCTGGCGGTGCCCGGTGTGACGACGAAGGCGTCCGAGTCCTCCGCCATGCCGTACGGGAGGATCTGGAGGCCCTTGGGGAGGGCGATGGCCAGGGCGTTCTGCATCTCGCCCTCCTCGGTGGCCTTCGCCTTCGGGTCGAGGTAGTGCAGGAGGGCGCCCTGGTACTCGGGGAGCAGATCGATGTCGCCGCCCTCGAGGGCGGGGATGAGGATCTCACGGGTGCCCAGGTTGGCGCGGACCTTCGTCTTCACTCCGGCGGCCTGCAGGGCTTCGGCGTACAGGTGGCCGAGCACCTGGTTCTCGGTGAAGTTGGCTGTGCCGATGGTGATGCCGCCGGCGCTGGAGCCGCTGCCGGTGCCACCGCCGCCCTGGCCGTCCAGCGAGGTGATGCCACTGCCGCAGGCCGCGAGTGCGGGGACTGCGGCCGCGGCGAGGAGGCCGCCCAGCAGGGAGCGACGGGAGGTGCTGCGGGGAGTGCGGGTCATGGGTGGTCTCCTCAGGCGGTGCGGTGACGGAAGAGGATGCGCTGCAGCCCGGACAGGGCCAGGTCCAGGACGACGGCCACGACCGCCACCAGGACCGCGCCGCCCAGTACCTGGACGAGGTCGCGCTGGGCCAGGCCGTCGAAGACGTACCGGCCGAGGCCGCCGAAGCTGACGTACGCGGCGACCGTGGCGGTGGCGACGACCTGGATCAGGGCCAGGCGCAGGCCGGTCATGATCAGGGGGAGGGCGAGGGGGAGTTCCACCTGCCACAGGATCTGGTGGCCGCGCATGCCCTGGCCGCGGGCGGCGTCCTTGACCTCCGGGTCGACGGCGGTCATGCCGGCGTAGGTGTTGGTGACGATCGACGGGACGGCGAGCGCGACCAGTGCCACGTACACCGGGGTCATCGACAGCCCGCTGGCCAGGAAGACGAGCACCACCAGACCGACCGTGGGCAGCGCCCGGCCGAACGACGAGAGGTTGATGGCGAGGAAGGCGCCGCGCCCCGTGTGGCCGATGAGCAGACCGATCGGGAGGGCGATCACCGTTGCGATCAGGGTGGCGAGGAGCGAGTACTGGAGGTGCTCGGTGAGGCGGTGGGCGATGCCGTCCGGGCCCTGCCACTGCTCGGCGTCGGTCAGCCAGGTGCCGAGGTCCGCGAAGAGTTCGTACATGTCAGGCCCTCTTCCGCTTCCAGGGGGTGAGCGCGTACTGCACGGCGACCAGCAGGGCGTCCGCGACCAGTGCGAGCAGCAGGGTCAGGGCGATGCCGACGATCACCGGGGTGGGGAAGTTGCGCTGGAACCCGTCGGTGAAGAGCTGGCCGAGACCGCCGTCGCCGATGTATGTGGCCACGCTGACCAGCGAGATCGACATGACCGTGGCGATCCGTACGCCCGCCATGATCACGGGGAGGGCGAGGGGGAGCTCGATGGTGAGCAGGATGCGCAGGGGGCGGGTCCCCATCGCCTTGGCGGCCTCACGGGTGCGCGCCGGGACGGAGTCGAGGCCCTCGACCGTGTTGCGGAGGAGGACGACCAGTGTGTAGACGGTCAGGCCGATCACCGTGGTGGTGCGGGTGAGGCCCGAGACCGGCAGCAGGAGCACGAAGACCGCGATGGACGGGATCGTGAAGAGGATGTTCGACAGCCCCAGGAGGAAGCCGCGCAGGGGGCGTACCCGGTGGGCGAGGACGGCCAGCGGGAGCGAGATCAGCAGGCCGAGGAGTACGGCGGTCAGGGCGGCCTGGAGGTGGGAGACGGTCAGGGTGGCGAGGTCGCTCGCGTGGTCGGATATCCACGACCAGTCGATGGTCATGCGCTGCTCTTTCCGGCCGGGACCGTCACGGGCCGAGGGGACTCGACCGCTGCGGAGTGGGCGGCGCCCGCCCGGGCGTGCACGGCCTCGCGTGCGGTGACCCCGGTCAGGACGCCCGCGTCGTCGATCCTGGCTATCAGTCCGGCCGGTGAGGCGACCGACTCGTTCAGCGCGGAGAGCAGCGAGTCCGTGTCGCGCAGCGGCCGTACGGGGAGGAGCGCGGCGTCCCCTGCCCGGCCCGGCGGGGTGGCTGCCGGGTCGAGCCAGCCGAGGGGTTCGCCCTTGGCGGAGACGACCAGTTGCCAGTCGGTGCGCCCGGCGGGGGCGGTTTCGTCGGCCCGCACCGTTGTCGCCGGTTGCCGGGGGAGGTCCGCGAGCGTGCTCAACGAGAGCAGTTTCAGGCCGCGTTCGGCTCCCAGGAAGTCGGCGACGAAGTCGTCGGCCGGGCGGGCGAGGAGTTCGGCGGGCGGTGCGCACTGCACGAGATGGCCGCCGGTACGGAAGACGGCGATCCGGTCGCCGAGCCGTACCGCCTCGTCGATGTCATGGGTGACGAAGACGATGGTCTTGTTCAGCTCCTGCTGGAGGCGGAGCAACTCGTCCTGGAGTTGGGTCCGCACGACGGGGTCGACCGCGCCGAACGGCTCGTCCATCAGCAGGACCGGCGGATCGGCGGCGAGCGCGCGGGCCACGCCGACGCGCTGCTGCTGGCCGCCGGAGAGCTGGTGCGGGTAGCGCTTGGCGGCGTCGGCCGGAAGCCCGACCGTCTCCAGCAGCTCGGCCGCGCGGGCCCGGGCGCGCCCCCGTCCGTGGCCCAGCAGCAGCGGGACCGTGGCGATGTTGTCGAGGATCGTGCGGTGCGGAAAGAGCCCCGCCTGCTGGATGACATAACCGATGCCCCGCCGGAGCTCGGCGGCGTCCGCTTCGAGGATGTTCCGGCCGCCGAGCGTGATCGTGCCGGAGCTCGGATCGACCATCCGGTTGATCATCCGGAGAGTGGTGGTCTTGCCGCAGCCGGACGAACCGACCAGGACGGTGATGCCGCCCTCCGGCATGGTGAGGCTGAGCTCATGAACTGCTGTCGTGCCGTTCGGGAATCGCTTGTTCACTGCGTCGAATTTGATCATCAGTCGTCCCTTGCCCCGGCTGCATATAGTCATGCAGAGTTCTCTTTGACTGAATAGATTGTCAATGCCTCGGGGTAAAACACTGGTTACAGAAGCCCGAGCGACGAGACGCAGTGTCTGATTGAGGAGGGTTCGCGCATGATGTCGTCCCACATGATGGACTCCTCGCCCTTCGGTGGCTGGGCCGCGGACCACGTCGTCTCCGTCGTCGAGCTCGACGGAGAGACCCTCCCCGTCGCCGATGTCGTCCGGATTGCCCGCGGCGCCGCCCGGCCCGTGCCCGGCGCCGACGCGATGAAGCGGGTCGACCGGTCCTGGGCGGCCGCCCGGGAGCTCGCCGCGACCGGGCGGGTGTACGGGCGATCCACCGGGGTCGGTGCCAATCGCAACGAGGAGGTCCCGACCGAGGCCGCCGCCGACCACGGGCTGCGGTTGCTGCGCAGCCACGCCGGGGCCATCGGCGAACCGCTGCCCGCCCGCGAGGTCCGCGCGATGCTCGCCGTGCGCGCCAATCAGCTGCTCGCGGGCGGCGCCGGGCTGCGGCCCACCGTCGTCACCGCGCTCTGTGAGGCGCTGGAGGCGGGGGCGCACCCGGTGGTCAACGAGTTCGGTTCGGTCGGCACCGGGGACATCGCCGCCCTCGCCCAGGCCGGCCTCGCGCTGGCCGGGGAACACCCCTGGCAGGGGCCCGGCGCCGCCCCCGAACCCCAGCCGCTCGACAACAACGACGCCCTCGCCCTGATCAGCAGCAACGCCCTCACCCTCGGTCAGGCCGCCCTCGCGCTCGACGAGCTGCGCCGGCTCGTCACCGCCACCGAGGTGGTCGCCGCGCTCTCACTGCTCGCGGTCGACGGTTCGTACGAGGCGTATGCCGAACCGGTCCACGCCGCCCGTCCGCACCCCGGCTCGTACCGGGTCGCGGCGCGGATGCGGCAGCTGCTCGGTGCCCCCGACCGCCCGGGACCCCCGCTCGGCCGGATCCAGGACCCGTACGGCTTCCGCTGTCTGCCGCAGATCCACGGGCCCGCGCAGGACGCCGCCGACGCGCTCGAACAGGTCCTCGCCATCGAGATCAACGCCGCCGCCGAGAACCCGCTGATCTGCCCGGACGCCGGTCTCAACGACAGCCCCGCCGCCTACCACCACGGCGGTTTCTACATGGCCCAACTCGCCCTGGCACTGGATCACTTCAGGCTCGCTGTCGTGCAGGTCGCACGGCTTTCGACCTCCCGGCTCTCGGCGCTCAACGAGCCGTCCTTCACCCGGCTGAGGCCCTTCCTCGCCGACGGTGAACCCGCCTCCTCGGGCGTGATGATCCTGGAGTACGCGGCCGGAGCCGCCCTCGGAGATCTGCGGGCGTACGCCGCGCCCGCCTCGCTCGGCCACGCCGTGCTGTCCCGGGGCGTGGAGGAGCAGGCGAGTTTCGCTTCGCTGGCGGCCCGCCAGACGCTGCGCGTGTGCGGCGCCTACCGGCAGGTCGTCGCCTGCGAACTCGTCTCCGCCGTACGGGCGTTGCAGCTGCGCGATCTGCGGCCCGATCCCGCTCTGCCGGTCGGGCGGGCGTTCGCGCTGGCCGATTCGCTGCTCGAAGGGGAGTTCGCGGACCGGCCGCTCACCGATGATGTGAAGGCGGCGGCCGGGGAGCTGCTCGACCGCTGCACGGACCTGTGGAACACCGATCTCACCAGTACGAGCACCTAGGGGGACAGCATGAACGGGAGCAGCCCGGCCGCGCGGTTGCAGCAGCTCTTCGAGGGGCACCGGCTCACGCCCACCCAGCGGCGGATCGCGCACTCGATGGTGCGCAGGGCCGGGGACGTCCCGTTCCTGTCGAGTGTGGAGCTCGCCGAGCTCGCCGGGGTCAGCCAGCCGTCCGTCACCCGGTTCGCCGTCGCGCTCGGGTTCGACGGATATCCGGCGCTGCGCAGGCATCTGCGGGAGGTCGCGCCCGGACCCGTCGAGGGAGGTGCGGGCACCGCCGCCGACACGTACAACGAGTACCAGCAGGCCGTCCGCGCAGAGATCGAGAACCTGCAGCACCTCGCCGAACTCCTCGCCGACCCCACTCCGGTCGAGCGGGCGGGGCGGCTGCTCGCCGCGTCGCGCCCGCTGCCGGTGCTCGGGCTGCGCGCCGCCTCCTCGCAGGCGCGGGGCTTCGGCTACTTCGCCGCCAAGGTCCACCCGGATGTGCGAGTGCTCGACGAGGGCGGCAGCATGCTGCACGACCGGATCGACGCCGCGTGCCGGGCGGGGGCGAGCGCACTGGTCTGCTTCGCGCTGCCGCGCCATCCCAAGGAGGTCGTGGACGCGCTCGCGTACGCCCAGGAGCAGGGACTGACCGTGGTGTCGGTCGCCGATTCGGCGTTCGCCCCGGTGGCCAAACACAGCGACCTGCTGATTCCCGCCGCAGTCGGCACCGGACTCGCCTTCGACACGGCGTGCGCGCCGATGCTGCTGGGGCGGGTTCTGCTGGAGGCGATGTGCGACGACCTGCCGGACGCGCAGGTGCGGCTGGAGGAGTTCGACGCGCGGGCGGCGGCGCGCGGGCTGTTCGTGGAATGAGGGCGTGACGCACGGGATGTGGCTGCCGGGCTGCCCGGCGGGGTGAGCGCCCGGAGGCTGTCGCCGGCGCCCGGGGGAGCGGGCGGAAGGTCGTGCCGACGGTGACGGCAACGCCGACGCCGGGGCTGCGGCTGGACGGGTTTCTCGTGGCGATCGCCGGCGGATTCCTGCTGCCCGGCGCCGGTGGGCTGATGCTTGCGGGTGCGGGGGCCGGCCTCTGGGCCAAGTCCATCCGGATCGGGCAGCGGGAGCGGAAGGACGACGTCCTGTACTGGATGCGGACCGACTGGGTGGAGAAGGGGCGGCCCGCGGGCAAGCAGGTCGCGGCGTACCGGACGACCGGGCCGGTGGCGGGCGACGCCGCGCCCGGTGGGGCGCGGCGTCGCTGAGGGCGTCCCGCGGAGGTCAGACCTCCAGTTCGGTCTCGATCCGCTTCAGCTGGTGGCGGGCCATCGCCAGGTTGGCGCGGCCGCTGTCCAGCACCAGGTAGAGGAAGAGACCGTTGTTGCCGCGCGCCTTGAGCAGCCGGATCAGGTGGTACTGGGCGCCGAGGGTGATCAGGATGTCCTCGATCTCATCCTTGATGCCGAGATGTTCCATGGTGCGGAGTTTGGCGCGTACGACATCCGTGTTGCCCGCGGCAGCGACCTCCAGGTTGAAGTCCTTGCTGCCGCCGAGGGTGCCCAGCGCCATGCCGCTGGTGTAGTCGACGAGTGCGACACCGAGGGTGCCCTCGATGGACGTCATTGCTTCCTTGAGTGACGCTTCGGTGTTGGCCATGAGCGCTCGTTTCCTTTCCTTGCAGGCCGAGGTGACCGGCTCCGTTTTCTGGCGTTCCTGGTGCGGGGCGACTGGTGCTACATGCGGTGCGGGAGGGGGCCGGGGGGTGGGGTCCGTGGGCGCGGGGCATGCGGCGCCGGCACGGGTTGTGCGGTGCGTGTCAGTGCGGCGTCGACCAGTTCGCCGATCCGGGCGCTCGCCCGGCGGCCTTCCAGGTGGAGCCGGCCGACGTTGATCCGGTCCTCGGCCAGGAGTGTGAGGACGGCGGAGGAGCCCGCCGCGTACGTGGCGATGTAGCCGGTATCACCACGTACGGGCAGTTCGCGGAAGCCGCCCCGGCCGGTCGCCTCCGCCATCCGGAGCGCGACGCCGAGCGCGGCCGCGGTGAGCGCGGCCACGCCCTCCGCCTCGACTCCCGGGGTGTCCTGCGCCAGGACGAGGCCGTCGGTGCTGGCCGCCAGCGCGCCCGCGAGGAGCGGCACCCGGGCCCGCAGCCGCTGGAGTTCGTCCAGGACGTCCTGGACTTCGGCCTCGGGAACCATCAGCTGTCTCCTCCCGGCACGCTGTCTGAGCGCGCGTATCGCAGGGCCTCCAATGCGTCTCTGAGCCGGCGCAGCAGGGCGACGTCGGGGTCGGCCGTGACCTCGGGAAGTGTGATCCGGCCGGGAGCGGAGGCGGACGGGGCCGCCGTCTGCCGGACCGCTTCGACCAGTCCGCGGCCGTGAGCCGCCGAAGGTCGACAAGGATGTGGAACGCCGAGCGGCCCAGGTGCTGGGCGATGTCGGATGCCGTACGTACTCCGTCCACCAGGTCGAGTACGCGGCGCCGGCGCGACGGGACAGGGGCCGGGGGAGAGGGCGGAGGCTGCTCTCACGGGGAACGTTCTCTCGGGTGAGGTTCTCGCGGGAGGTGTTCTCTCGGGCGCGGTGGTTCTCATGCCAGGACCAGCCGCTCCGCCATCTCGCCCAGCCTCATCCGGGCCAGCGCCAGGTTGCCGTCGGAGCGGTCGAGCCACAGATGCAGGAAGACGCTGCTGTCGAAGGCCGTCTCGACGAATCGGATGATGTGGTAGCCGGCGCGGGTGGTGACGATGACGTCTTCCACCGGTGGCGCGGTGCCCGTCGCGGTAACGTCGTTCCCGGCCGGGCCTGTTAAGGGTTCCGGGACGGAGAGGGCGAACACGGGCTGCTCCACCGCCATGCGCGCCACCTCGGCCGTCTCGGCGGCGGTCGCCTCGTGATCGCCGTTGGGCGAGTCGCCGATGGTGCCTAGGGCGAGACCGCTCGTCCAGTCGACCACCGCGGCGCCGCGGGCACCGGGCAGCCTCATGACTTCGAGCAGGCACTCGTCGATTCCGGGCACGCGGACTCCCTCCCGACCTGACGTGCGGCTGTGACCCAGAGGCTACGCAACGTGCCCGCCCCAGTTGGGAGTTCTGGCATTTTCCATTGGTACATGCGGAAGGCGATCGGAAACGGTCGGACCCGCTGCCGCCCCTGTCATGTTCTGTCCGCGTGCGGTGCCGCATCCCGTCTTCGGGGCAGGTCTTTCGGGCGCGCCTGTTGACTACAAGTATTCAGAGCAGCAGGATGTGAATAGAAGCAACACAGTCGCGAGGAGGCATTGCCATGTCAGGACCCCGCCCCGTACGGGCACCGCGCGGTACCGAACTGAGCGCCCTGGGATGGCAGCAGGAAGCCGCCCTCCGCATGCTGCAGAACAATCTCGACCCCGAGGTCGCCGAGCACCCCGACAAGCTCGTCGTCTACGGCGGCACGGGCAAGGCGGCCCGCGACTGGCGTTCGTTCGACGCGATGGTGCGCACGCTGCAGACGCTCAAGCAGGACGAGACGATGCTCGTCCAGTCCGGGCGCCCGGTCGGTGTCATGCAGACCCACGAGTGGGCGCCGCGCGTCCTGATCGCCAACTCCAACCTGGTGGGCGACTGGGCGAACTGGGAGGAGTTCCGCCGCCTGGAGGCGCTCGGGCTCACCATGTACGGCCAGATGACGGCCGGGTCGTGGATCTACATCGGTACGCAGGGCATCCTGCAGGGCACGTACGAGACGTTCGCCGCCGTCGCCGCCAAGAAGTTCAACGGGACGCTGGCCGGGACGATCACCCTGACCGCCGGGCTCGGCGGCATGGGCGGCGCCCAGCCGCTCGCCGTGACCATGAACGACGGCGTCGCGATCTGTATCGACTGCGACCCGCGCGCCATCGAGCGCCGCATCGAGCACCGCTTCCTCGATGTGCGCGCCGACTCCCTGGAGCACGCGCTCCAGCTCGCCACCGAAGCGCGCGACGCGCGCAAGCCGCTCTCCATCGGGCTGCTCGGCAACGCGGCGGAGCTGCTGCCCCGGATGCTCGCCGAGGGCGCCCCGATCGACATCGTCACCGACCAGACCAGCGCGCACGACCCGCTCGCGTACCTCCCGATCGGCGTCGACTTCGACGACATGGCCTCGTACGCCGCCGAGAAGCCCGCCGACTTCACGCAGCGGGCACGCGAGGCGATGGCCAAGCACGTCGAGGCGATGGTCGGCTTCATGGACGCCGGGGCCGAGGTCTTCGACTACGGCAACTCGATCCGAGGCGAGGCCCAGCTCGCTGGCTACGACCGGGCATTCGACTTCCCCGGGTTCGTCCCCGCGTACATCCGGCCGCTGTTCTGCGAGGGCAAGGGCCCGTTCCGCTGGGCCGCGCTGTCCGGCGAGGCGTCGGACATCCACAAGACCGACAAGGCGATGCTCGAACTCTTCCCGGAGAACGAGTCGCTGCACCGGTGGATCAAGATGGCCGGCGAGCGCGTCCACTTCCAGGGGCTGCCCGCCCGGATCTGCTGGCTCGGCTACGGCGAGCGCGACCGCGCCGGTGAGCGGTTCAACGACATGGTGGCCTCCGGCGAGCTGGCCGCACCGCTGGCGATCGGCCGCGACCACCTGGACTGCGGGTCGGTGGCGTCCCCGTACCGCGAGACCGAGGCGATGCTCGACGGGTCCGACGCGATCGCGGACTGGCCCCTGCTGAACGCCATGGTCAACGTGGCGTCCGGCGCCTCCTGGGTCTCCATCCACCACGGCGGCGGCGTCGGGATGGGGCGCTCCATCCACGCCGGTCAGGTGACCGTGGCCGACGGTACGAAGCTGGCGGGCGAGAAGATCCGCCGGGTGCTGACGAACGACCCGGGGATGGGGGTCATCCGGCACGTCGACGCGGGGTACGACATCGCGGAGTCCGTTGCCGCGGACAAGGGCGTGCGGGTTCCCATGACGGAGGGGCAGTGAGCCTGCCGGGCGGAAGCGGTTCCGTGGGCGCCGAGGGTTCCCCGGCGCCCGCCCTCCCCCATGGTCCGCAGGGACCGGGAGGGGCCGGGCAGCCGTCCTTCCAGGCCATGTGGAAGGAACTTGCCCCCATCGGACGCCACCCCGAGAGCGGTGGATACCGGCGGTACGCCTGGACCGGTGCCGATGCCGACTGCCGGGTCTGGTTCCGGGAGCAGGCCGAAGCGCGTGGGCTCGGGTACGAGGTCGACCGGAACGGGAATCAGTGGGCCTGGCTCGGGGATCCGCTCGGTGACGACGCCGTCGTCACCGGGTCGCACCTCGACTCCGTGCCCGACGGTGGCGCGTTCGACGGGCCGCTCGGTGTGGTCTCCTCCTTCGCGGCGCTCGACGAACTCCGCTGCAGAGGAGCCGAGTTCACCCGGCCGTTCGCCATCACCAACTTCGGTGACGAGGAAGGGGCCCGGTTCGGGCTCGCCTGTGTCGGGTCCCGGCTCGCCGCCGGTCAGCTGACCGTCGAGAAGGCGCACCAGCTCCGCGACGGCGACGGCATCACACTGCCGCAGGCCATGGAGGCGGCCGGGTACGACCCCGACGCCATCGGCCCGGACCCCGAACGGCTGGCCCGTATCGGCGCGTTCGTCGAGCTCCATGTCGAGCAGGGGCGCTCCCTCGACCTCACCGGTGACCCCGTCGGTATCGCCTCCGCGATCTGGCCGCACGGCCGCTGGCGGTTCGACTTCCGGGGCGAGGCCAACCACGCGGGGACCACCCGGCTCGTCGACCGGCGCGACCCGATGCTCACGTACGCCGAGACCGTGCTGGCCGCCCGCCGCGAGGCGGAGCTCACCGGCGCCGTCGCCACTTTCGGGAAGATCGCCGTCGAGCCGAACGGCGTCAACGCCATCCCCTCCCTCGTCCGTGGCTGGCTCGATTCGCGCGCCGCCGACCAGGACACCCTCGACGCCGTTGTCACCGGCATCGAGCGGGCCGCCCGGGAGCACGCCGAGCGTGCGGGCATCGACCTCGATGTCGTACGGGAGTCCTTCACGCCCGTCGTGGAGTTCCAGCACGCCCTGCGCGACGAACTCGGCAAGATCCTGACCGGCCGGGGCGGCGGCGACGCGGGCCGCGCCGTGCCCGTCCTCGGCACCGGCGCCGGACACGATGCGGGCATTTTGTCCGCTTCGGTCCCTACCGCCATGCTGTTCGTACGGAACCCCACCGGGATCTCGCACTCGCCGGCCGAGTACGCCGCCGAGGACGACTGCACCGCCGGGGTGATCGCACTCGCCGATGTACTGGAAGGTCTCGCGTGCAGCTGACAACGACACCGACGGGCGCGCGCCGCACCGCCACGTTCTGGATGTCCCACGCCTGGCTCGGCACCCATGTCGAGCCGGGCGTCACCCTGGACGTCGCCGACGGGCGGATCGCCGGGATCCGCACCGGCGTCGACGCCCCGCCGCCGGGCGCCACCGTGCTGCGCGGGCTCACGGTGCCCGGTCTCGCCAACACCCACTCGCACGCCTTCCACCGCGCCCTGCGCTCCACCGTCCAGGTCGGCTCCGGCACCTTCTGGACCTGGCGCGAGCTCATGTACCAGGTCGCGTCCCGGCTCACCCCCGATACGTACTACGACCTGGCCCGTGCCGTGTACGCCGAGATGGCGCTGGCAGGCATCACCGCGGTGGGCGAGTTCCACTATCTGCACCACGCGCCGGGCGGAGCCCCGTACAACAACCCCAACGCGATGGGCGAAGCCCTGATCGCCGCCGCCGACGCGGCCGGGATCCGGATCACCCTGCTGGACACGGCCTATCTCGCCGCCGGATTCGGGCAGCGGGCCGGCCAGTACCGGAAGCCCGACCAGCACCAGCTGCGCTTCTCCGACACCACCGCGGACGCCTGGGCCGAACGCGCCTCCCTGCTCAAGGGCAGCGACCACGCCCTGATCGGCGCGGCGGTGCACTCCATACGCGCCGTGCCCGCCGGGCAGCTCGCGACCGTGGCGAAGTGGGCCGAGGAGCGGCAGGCGCCCCTCCATGTCCACCTCTCCGAACAGACCGCGGAGAACGACGCCTGCCAGGCCGCCCACGGCTGTTCCCCCACCCGGCTCCTCGCCGACCACGGGGTCCTCGGCCCGCGCACCACCGGCATCCACAACACCCACCTCAGCAGTGAGGACATCGCGCTGCTCGGCGTCTCGGCCACCGGCACCTGCATGTGCCCCACGACCGAACGCGACCTCGCCGACGGCATCGGACCCGCCGTCGCCCTGCAGCGGGCCGGCTCGCCGCTCTCCCTCGGGAGCGACAGCCACGCCGTGATCGACCTCTTCGAAGAGGCCCGCGCGATGGAGCTCAACGAGCGTCTGCGCACCCATACCCGCGGCCACTGGACGGCAGCCGCACTGCTGCGCGCCGCCACCGTCGACGGGCACGCCGCCCTCGGCCGGTCCGACGCCGGCACCCTGGAACCGGGCGCGCTCGCCGACTTCACCACCGTCGCCCTGGACTCCGTCAGAACAGCGGGACCGGTGCCCCGACTGGCCGCCGAAGCAGTCGTATTCGCCGCCTCCGCGGCCGATGTGCGTCATACGGTCGTGGCAGGCCGGCACATCGTCCGCGACGGGCAGCACACGCTCGTCGAGGACGTCCCCGCAGTACTCGCCTCGGCCATCGCCGTCCTGCACGGCTGACCCCGGACCCTCGCAAGGAGAGCAGTCCCCCGATGACGACGACCGCCATCACCAACATCGCCAGTCTGGTCACCAACGACCCCTCCCTCGGTGACGGTTCCCCCCTGGGCCTGATCCTGGACGCGGCCGTCGTCATCGAGGGCGACCGGGTCGTCTGGACCGGTGAATCAAGCAAAGCACCCGCCACTGACAACGCCGTCGACGCGGGCGGCCGCGCGGTGATCCCGGGATTCGTCGACTCCCACTCCCACCTCCTCTTCGCGGGCGACCGCACCGAGGAGTTCAACGCCCGGATGTCCGGCCGCCCCTACACCGCGGGCGGTATCCGCACCACGGTCGCCGCCACCCGCGCCGCCACCGACGACGAGCTGGACGCCAACGTCGTCCGCTATCTCGCCGAGGCGCTCCGCCAGGGCACCACCACGTTCGAGACCAAGTCCGGCTACGGGCTCACCGTCGAGGACGAGGCCCGCGCCCTGCGCATCGCCGCCCGCCACACCGACGAGGTCACCTACCTCGGCGCCCACGTCGTCCCCCCGGACTACGCCGACGATCCCGCCGGGTACGTCGACCTGGTCACCGGGCCGATGCTCGACGCCTGTGCCCCGTACGCCCGTTGGGTCGACGTGTTCTGCGAGAAGGGCGCGTTCGACGGCGACCAGGCCCGCGCGATCCTGACCGCGGGCATGGCCAAGGGCCTGCACCCCCGGGTCCACGCCAACCAGCTCACCCACGGCCCCGGCGTCCAGCTCGCCGTCGAGCTGGATGCCGCCTCCGCCGACCACTGCACGCACCTCACCGACGCGGACGTCGACGCCCTCGCCCAGGGCAACACCGTCGCCACGCTCCTCCCCGGCGCCGAGTTCTCCACCCGCGCGAACTGGCCCGACGCCCGCCGCCTCCTCGACGCGGGCGCCACCGTCGCGCTGTCCACGGACTGCAACCCGGGCTCGTCGTTCACCTCGTCCATGCCCTTCTGCATCGCCCTGGCCGTACGCGACATGGGTATGACTCCGGATGAGGCCCTCTGGTCCGCCACCGCGGGCGGCGCAGCGGCCCTGCGCCGCACGGACATCGGCCGCATCTCCCCGGGTGCCCGCGCCGACCTGGTCCTCCTCGACGCCCCCAGCCATGTCCACCTCGCCTACCGGCCGGGCGTCCCCCTGGTCCAGGCGGTCCGGCAGCGCGGCGAACGCGCCCTCTGAGCGATATCTCCGGCCTCGTCCCGGACTCGTCCTCCATCCGTGGATGGCGCAGGCCGCCGACCAGGCCGTCGGTCCGCTCTCCCCATGAGCCATGGGACCGGATGGAGCCATATGAACCATGTGTGTTCCCCCCGGAACCTTCGCCCCATGTGGCCCAGTCCGTGGCACTTCGTCAACAATGCGGAAGGACCTGCCCTTTGCCGGGACAGGTCCTTCCGCAAGTGGTCCCGCGGGGGCGCGGGTGACGGCGGGATCATTCCTCCAGCGTCAGGCCCTTCCTGAGCTTGACCAGCGTCCGGGAGAGCAGCCGCGAAACATGCATCTGGGAGATGCCGAGTTCGTCGCCGATCTCCGACTGCGTCATATTGGCGACGAAGCGGAGCGAGAGGATCTTCCGGTCGCGACCGGGCAGCGAGGCGATCAGCGGCTTCAGGGACTCGACGTACTCGATGCCTTCGAGGCCGTGGTCCTCGTAGCCGATCCGGTCGGCCAGCGCGCTCTCGGTCTCGTCCTCCTCGGCCTTGGCGTCGAGCGAGCTCGCGGTGTACGCGTTGCTCGCGGCCATGCCTTCGACGACCTCGTCGTCGGTGAGTCCGAGGCGGTCGGCGAGTTCGCCCACGGTGGGCGCCCGGTCGAGCTGCTGGGCGAGTTCGTCGCCCGCCTTGGCCAGGTCGAGCCGCAGCTCCTGCAGTCGGCGCGGGACGCGCACGGACCAACTGGTGTCGCGGAAGAATCGCTTGATCTCGCCGATGACGGTCGGCATCGCGAAGGTCGGGAACTCGACGCCCCGGCTCAGCTCGAACCGGTCGATCGCCTTGATCAGGCCGATGGTGCCGACCTGGATGATGTCCTCCATCGGTTCGCTGCGGGAGCGGAACCGTGAGGCGGCGAACTTGACCAGGGCCAGGTTCAGTTCGACGAGTGTGTTGCGTACGTACGCGTACTCGTGGGTGCCCTCTTCGAGGGATTCGAGCCGCGCGAAGAGTGTCTTCGACAGCGCTCTGGCGTCCAGTGCGCCCACTTCGTCGTACGGCGGGATCTCGGGAAGTCCTTCGAGACCGTCGCTGCCCTTGGCGCTGCCGATGTCGCTGGTGCTGCTGGTGCTGCGGCGCGGAGCGGGTACGGCGACCGCGGCGGGGGAGTCTGATTCGGTCAGTCCCTGAGGACATGCTGACGTCGCGATGTGGGTACGCGGTCCGTCGAGCCGGGGTGACATGGTCTCCTCCATCGTTCTCGGCATATGGCTGCCGATGCCCATACGTGTTCCTGCGGTGAAGCGGCGCCTCCAAAGCCGGTCGTGTTTCGGGTGTCCCTCTACCCTTACCCGGTCCTGACGTGCAGATACAACCGCCAATTGAGGCCATATGTCCGATTTGTTGGGGTCTTCGGCTACCGTGTGCCGCACGGAACGCGTAGTGTTTTACGAACGTCAGCGACAGCTACACACGCAACCGCACGCGCCATCACAGAGGGTGGCGCGCACGGTGACGCAGGCAGTGACGAACGGCGAAGAGGGACGGGCATGGACCGCCAGACGGTCGGCAGTGCGAACCGGGGTCGACTTCAGGTCGAGGCCCGGACCGAGGGGCGCAGTGAGGTAGTGACGCCGGTGGGTGAGTTGGATCACCACACCGCCGATCTGCTCCGCGAACCCTTGGAGAGCGCGGTCGAACAAGGGCGGACCCGCCTGGTGGTCGACTGTTCGCGACTCGAATTCTGTGATTCCACCGGGCTCAATGTGCTGCTCGGTGCCCGCCTCAAGGCGGAGGCGGCCGGGGGAGGGGTCCATTTGGCCGGAATGCTGCCGATGGTGGCGAGGGTCTTCGAGATCACCGGGGCCGAGGCGGTCTTCACCGTCCACGACTCCCTCGAATCGGCGCTGGACGCCTGATCGTGACCCGGAGTGCAGCCTCACCCGTCCCGGGTGTGGCCTGCCTCACGCATTCCGCATGGGCGAAGTCGGTGTTGTCGCGATACGGCCGGGCAGGAGACATCCCGGCGAACCTCTTGTGACCCGGGTGGCCCGCACACTCTGTATGCGGCCGGTATCCGTATCGGCAGCTGCGCCCCTATCTGTATCTGTAACTGTTCAATGGCGACATGGTGAATCGGTGAGGTGAAGCGCTGATGAGCACCACCCGGCAGCATCCGCCGGGCGACCTCGGCCGGGAGCCGGAGGGCGCGGGCGACGGCGCCGACGCAGCCTCCTCCGGGCCCGTCGGCCGGCGGTGGCGCACGCTGCCCCTGCGGGAGGTCAGCGGCATCGTGCCGACAGCCCGCGATTTCGCCCGTCAGGCACTCCACGACTGGGGCTGGCTCCCCGCGTCGAGCGCCGACCGGCGCGCAGCCGCCGAGGACGTCCTGCTGGTCGTCTCCGAACTGGTCACGAACGCCTGCCTGCACGCGGAAGGACCCGAGGAACTTCGCATCGCCTGCACCTCGAAGGTGCTGCGGGTGGAGGTCGTCGACGGCGGTGCGGGACAGCCCGCGCCGCGCACCCCGCACCGGGCGGCCCGGCCCGGCGGGCACGGCATGTTCATCGTGCAGCGGCTCTGTCTGGACTGGGGTGTCCAGCGGGTGCCGGGCGAGCCCGGCAAGACCGTATGGGCGGAGCTGGCCGCCCCCGCGTAGTCACCACCCGAACCGTCGAGCCGTGCGGCCCCTCCTTCTTGCCCCCGAAGAGCGCGCCGGATCGGCGCGCTCTTTGTCTTCCCTCCATACGGCCCCAGGCGTACCTTGAGCGCCCAATCTGATGCGTCGTCAGTAACTTGCGTCCGAGTGATGCGGCGCGCGGCGACTTCCGGCATGAGGGGAACTGAGGTGCCGTACCCGAAGCGAACAGCTCTCGCGCTGGCGTCCGCGCTGGCCGGCTCGGTGGTGCTGCTGGCCGCGCCCGCCGCCCACGCCACGGTCGTGGACGTCGACTACAAGTGCAGGACGCCGATCGGCGACAAGAGCGCGGTGTCGCCCATCGACATCAAGGGCGTGAAGAGCGGCAGCAGTTACACGCTCACGATGTCCTTCCAGAAGGGCGTCTCGTCCAGCCCCGTCGAGCTGGGCAAGGGCGCCATGAAGCCCAGCGCCGTCATCCGGCTGAGCGGCGCCGAATCGAGCCAGGTCCAGGTCTCGGGACCGGCGAACGCCGAGGCGATCCCCGCGAACACCCCGATCAGGATCAGCGACCTGTCGGGTACGTACACCCCGGAGAAGAGCGGCAAGGTCGGCTTCACCGCCGGAGTGCTCACCATCAAGGCGCTCGGTACGACCACGACCTGCACCCCGGGCAACAGTCCGAATCCGTCGCTCGAACTCGATGTGACGGCGGCGGGCGGCTCGAAGGACACCTCGGAAACGACCCTCCCGAAGACCGGACCGCTCGACTCGGCGATGGCGCTCGGGACACTCGGCGGCACGGTACTGCTGACCGGTGCGGCCGGGGTGCTGTGGCTGACCCGGCGCGGACAGCGGGCCGCGGGCTGAGCTCTACGGAGCCGCCGCGCCCCGTCCGTACGTACACGCCCGTTCTGTACGCAGCAGGGAGCCCGCCCCTATGCCACCGTCGACCGGTCACGCCGCCCGAGCCGTTCTCGCAGCCCTGCTGTGCGCTTTCGTCTGCGCCTTCTCCGCGACCCCGGCGACCGCCGCCGACCGGAGCGGCGCGGACTGGACGGCACAGCCCGCGGCGGGCGGTGGGACCCGGAGCGGCGAGGACGGCGGCAGACCGTACTTCTATCTGGAGGGACTGCCCGGCACTGTGCTGCAGGACCGGCTCTCCGTCGCCAACCCGGGCACCGCCCCGGTCACCGTGCGACTGCGCGGGGCGGATGCGTACAACGCCGAGGGCGGTGACTTCGCCGTACGCGGAACGAAGGACTCCACCGGGACCGGCGCCTGGCTCCGACTCGCCGCGGACCGGGTGACCGTGCCCGCCCGTACCCGCGCCGAAGTGCCGTTCTCCGTCACCGTCCCGGCAGGTGCGTCGCCCGGCGACCACCCGGGGGCGGTCGTCGCCGAGAGCTCCGGGCGCTCGGTGGGCGTACGCGTCCATCTGCGGGTCAGCGGGCCCACGCTGACCGCGCTGACCGTCGAGGAGGTCAGCGTGTCCGGGCGGACCATCCACTACACCCTCGTCAACCGGGGCAACGCGGCCCTCGCCCCACGCCTCGCCGTCAGCGCGGACGGGGTCTTCGGCACCCTGCTGCGGCGCGAGGCGCGGAACCTGCCGGTGGACCTGCTGCCCGGACAGCGGGTGAAACTCACCGAACCGTGGCGGGACGCCCCCGCCCTCGATTCCGCCACCGTCCGGCTCCGCGTCACCGCCGCGGGCGGAGCGCACAGCGAGGCGACCGCCCCGGCGGTCTTCGTCCCCTGGGCGCCGGTGACCGGCGGCTCCCTGCTGGTCCTGGCCGCGGCCGCCGCAGGCGCGTACGCGTACCGGCTCCGGCGCAGCCACCGCCGGCCACCGCGCGGCGACGGCCCGGACCATGGCGACGCAGCTCGAACCACGGCAGAGAGAAGGCACTTGGTGAAGGCGGGAGCGGAATCGTGAGACGACAGACCGGACCGGCGTCCCTCCGGCGCGGCAGCCACCGGTGGGCCGCCGCGCTCCTTGTCGCGCTGCTGCCCGCCCTGCTGCTTCTGCCCGCGCCCGGCGCCCGCGCGGCGGACGGAAAGCCCGCGGTCACCCTCTCCGAGCAGCAGGCGGGCAACGGCGGCGACATTACCGTCAAGGGCACCGGATGGCGGCCGAACACCCTGCTGATGATGCTGATCTGCGGACAGTCCGCGCCCGGCACGGGCGTCATCGGCTCCACCAACTCCTGCGCCAACGCCGACGGACGCGCCGTCACCACCGACGCCAAGGGCGCCTTCAGCAAGAAGATGCCGGTCTCCGAACCGCCCAAGCCGTGTCCCTGCGTGGTGCATGTCGCGACGGTCACCGGGGAACAGGCAGCCGCCGACGCCGGGTTCGTCGTCGCCGGACACCCCGTCGCCCCACTGCCGGAACAGACGGATGGCGGAAAGCTCGCGGTGCTCGCCACCACCCGGCTGGAGGGCGACAGCGGAATCCTCACCTGGTTCGGCGCCCCGCCCTCCCGGCAGCTCGTCTTCACCGTGGGCAACCTCGGTTCGGCGCCGGTCAAGGACCCGGTCTTCCGGGTCGGCACCGCGCACGGCGTCTTCGCCCCGCAGTGGGAGGAGCGGCAGTGGCGCGGCACCATCGCGCCCGGCCGCAAGGCACAGATCGGACTGCCGGTCGAACTGACGGCGGGCGCCCACGGCGACTACCGGATCTCCCTGCGGTACGGGGCGAAAACACTGGCCGAACAGCCGTGGGGGGTGGGCCGCCCCTGGGGCGTCACGCTCTTCTGGATCCTGCTCTGCGTCGTCGTACCGGCCGCGGTGTTCCGTATCGGCATGGCGATCGTCGACAAGGTGCGGCCCCGCGCCGCGTACACCCCGGCCCGCGCCGGTCGTCACCGTCATCCGCTGCCGGCCGACGTGACGGCGAAGCTGCCGGGGCTGCGCCGGGGACCGCGCACCCCGGCGACCCCCTCGACAGCGTCCGCGGCAGGACCCGCCCCGGGCGCGACCACCACGGCCGCGCTGCCGTGGTTCACACCGGATTCCGCACCGTCGGAGAACAGACCCACGACGAAGGGACATTCGTGAGCACGCAACGGAGGATGAGCGCGGCCGGAGTCGCGCTGATGCTCGGCGGCGCGGGGATCCTGCTGGCCGCGAGCCCAGCCCTGGCTGCCGACGTCTCGTACAGGACGGAGTGCATACCGCCGTCCATCTCCGGACTGCCTCCCGTGCAGGGCACGACCGAGGTGCAGCTGACCGCGCCCGCCGAGGCAAAGGTCGGGGACAGCGTCGAGGTGGTGTGGAAGACGGTCGAGGCCGCTTCCAGGAACCCCGACGTCCTCGACCTGGAGAAGGACACGGTCAAGCCGACCGGCACCATCGAGGTCGGCGGTGCGGCCACGGGAACGCTCCAGATGGAAGGGCCACGGCAGAACCCGCCGATCCCCAGGAACAGCGCCATGGTGCTGCCCGACATGAAGGGCACGCTGAAGCTGGAGAAGGCCGGTGAGATCACGCTGACGCCGGACGCGTACAACATCAACGTGTCGAAGCCGATCTCCACCGACACCAAGTGCTCCCCGAAGGAGACCGTCCAGCCGGGCGCGACGATCAAGGTCACGGACGGCGGCGGTACGACAGCGGGCGGCACGACCACCGGCACGACAGCGGGCGGCACGACCACCGGCTCCACCACGGCGGGCTCCACCACGGCGGGCGGCACGACGGCGGGCACGACGGCCGGCGGTACGGACACCGGAGGCACTGACTCCGGCGGCACCACGGCCGGGTCGAGCGGCGGCGGTGGTCAGACCGACTTCGAGGGCAAGGAGGTGTCTGTCGCGTACGCCTGCAAGACCCCGATCGGTGACAAGAACGCCACCTCCCCGGTGAAGATCGACGCGAAGAAGAACGGCGGCAGCTTCGACCTCACGGTGAAGTTCAGCAAGTCGGTCATGGACAGCCCCGCCGACATCCCGGCCGATTCGGTGAAGCCCTCCATGGAGGTCAAGCTCGGCGGAGCCGACAAGGGCACGGTCCATGTCGAGGGCCCCACCAACAAGGAGCCCATCAAGCCCGGCAAACCGATCGGGATCCCCGATCTCACGGGTACGTACAAGCCGGGCGCGAGCGGTAGGTCCACCCTCAGCCCGGGCGTGCTGACCGTGAAGGCGCTCGGCACGACGACGACCTGCACCCCGCCCGCCGGTGTCGCGGTCTCCCTGGAGCTGGACACCTCGTCCCAGCCCGGCGGGGCCGTGGGCGGCTCGGACACGGGCGGCGCCATGACCGGCGGCGGTACGGACTCCGGAGGCGGACTGGCCGAGACCGGGGCCGAGGACAACGGCACCCTGCGCGCACTCGGCCTGGTCGCCGGTACGGCGATCCTGCTGGGCGGCGCCGTGTTCACGTTCACCCCGTGGCGCAGGCTGCGCGGCACCCGGTGAGCTGAGCCGCGGAAACGCGAAGGGCCGCTGCACCGACGATCCGGTGCAGCGGCCCTTCAGCGCTTCAGTGCTTCAGTGCACGTCGCCCATGAGCTGCTTGACCTTGCTGCGGTACATGAAGATCGCGACACCCGCGGCCGCCGCGAGGGTGGCCTGCAGAGCGACGATACCGGTGCCGTTCAGGCCGACACCCGCGATGGAGAGCAGACCCGTGGTGCAGTCACCGGCGGTGACGGCCAGGAACCAGACACCCATCATCTGGCTCGCGTACTTGGCCGGAGCCATCTTCGTGGTGACGGAGAGACCGACCGGGGACAGCGTCAGTTCGGCGACGGTCTGCACGAAGTAGATCGCGACCAGCCACATCGCGGCGGCCTTGTGACCGTCCGTGGCGATCGTCAGCGGCATCAGGAAGAGGAAGAACGACGCACCGACCAGCAGCAGACCGGAGCTGAACTTCACGATCGTGCTCGGCTCCTTGCCACGCCGGTTCAGCGCCAGCCAGAAGGTGGCGAAGACCGGGGCCAGCGCCATGATCAGGACCGGGTTGACCGACTGGTACCAGGAGACCGGGAAGTCCCACCCGAGGACGCTGTTGTCGGCCGAGCCGGCGGCGAAGATCGCCAGGGTCGAACCGCCCTGGTCGTAGATCATCCAGAACATGGCGGCGGCGACGAAGAACCAGATGTAGCCGGACATCTTCGACTGCTCGGCGGCGCTGAGCTCCTTGTCGCGCTTGATGCGCGTCAGGACCATCACCGGAATGACCAGACCCGCGATGGTGATCGGGACCAGGATCCAGTTGAGCGTGTAGACGCCGGTGACGACCGTGACGATGTAGAAGACGGCCGCGATGGCCAGCCAGATCATGCCCTTGCGCAGCGTGCCGGCGCGCTCGGCGGCCGACAGCGGCTTCGGGACGACGAGGCTGCGCTCGTTCAGGTGGCGGGTGCCGAGCAGGTACTGGGCGAGGCCCAGCCCCATGCCGACCGCGGCGAGCGCGAAGCCCAGGTGCCAGTTGACGCTCTCACCGATGGTGCCGATGACCAGCGGGGCGGCGAAGGCGCCCACGTTGATGCCCATGTAGAAGACCGTGAAGCCACCGTCGCGGCGCGGGTCGTCCGGTCCGTCGTAGAGGTGGCCGACCATCGTGGAGATGTTGGACTTCAGCAGACCGGAGCCGATGGCGACGAGTCCGAGACCGGCGAAGAAGGTGCCCTGCGAGGGCAGCGCCAGCGTCAGGTGGCCGATCATGATGACCGCACCGGCGATGGCGACCGTCTTGCGGGGGCCCCAGACACGGTCGCCGAACCAGCCGCCGGGCATCGCGAGCAGGTACACCAGCGACACGTAGACCGAGTAGATCGCCGTGGCCGTGGCGGGGTTCAGGTGAAGCCCGTTGGGAGCGATCAGGTAGAGGGGAAGCAGGGCCCTCATGCCGTAGTAGCTGAAGCGCTCCCACATCTCGGTCATGAAGAGAGTGGCCAGGCCGCGGGGGTGGCCGAAGAAGGTCTTCTCCGAGCCAGCCGTGCCGGCGGAGTCCTTCGTCAGGCTGGACGCCATGGTCGATCCTTGCTTGCTCGGGACGCGGCGCTTCGTGAGCGTGACGCGCCCGGTGGGGGGAGGCCGGCACCGACGCGGCAAACGCCCCACCCCTCACGCCTGAGAAGGGATTCGCTCCGGACTCCGCACGGTGTGCGGAGCGGGTACCGGAGTCGGGGGACCAGCTGCATCGGGATCCACGCCCGGCGCACATCCTTGCGCTCCGGGCCCGGCCACAGGTCATTCACTGAAGTCAGGGCTGGCAGTTACCAGTCCGTGCACAAAAGAGACCCTTGGCGCTTAAAGCTGCCCAAAGGTCTTTGAGTAGTGCAACAGGCGTCGAGTCACCATACGACACGACGGTGGTCGATATGGAAGGACTTGAGAGATGGATCACAGGTTCAGCTGCAACCAAATCGCATATTCCAAGGCAGCCCTCCGAATGGGGTGCAGATTTACAGGCCTTGTGGATCACCTCCCGGTGGCCGCCCCATGCGGACTACCATCACTCCATGACCCGTGTACTGCTCGCCGAGGACGACGCTTCCATCTCGGAGCCGCTGGCTCGCGCCCTGCGTCGGGAGGGTTACGAGGTCGAGGTCCGCGAAGACGGTCCGACCGCTCTCGACGCCGGCCTCCAGGGCGGCATCGACCTGGTCGTGCTCGACCTGGGCCTGCCCGGGATGGACGGCCTCGAAGTAGCCCGACGGCTCCGCGCCGAGGGCCACGCCGTGCCGATCCTGGTGCTCACCGCCCGCGCCGATGAGGTGGACACCGTCGTCGGCCTGGACGCCGGGGCCGACGACTACGTCACCAAGCCGTTCCGCCTGGCCGAACTCCTCGCCCGGGTCCGGGCGCTGCTCCGGCGCGGCGCCACCGACCCGGCCCCGCAGCCCGCCACGCACGGGGTACGGATCGACGTCGAATCGCACCGGGCCTGGATGGGCGACGAGGAGCTCCAGCTCACCGCGAAGGAGTTCGACCTGCTGCGGGTCCTGGTCCGCGACGCCGGCCGGGTCGTCACCCGCGACCAGCTGATGCGCGAGGTCTGGGACACCACCTGGTGGTCGTCCACGAAGACGCTCGACATGCACATCTCCTGGCTCCGCAAGAAGCTCGGCGACGACGCCGCCAACCCCCGCTACATCGCGACCGTCCGGGGCGTCGGCTTCCGGTTCGAGAAGAGCTGACGTACAGAAACCGTCATGCGCCGCCGACTGATCAACTCCACGCTCGCCGTGGTGCTCGTGGTGATCGCCGTTTTCGGTGTCTCCCTCGTCATCGTCGAGACCCGCACCATCAGTAACAGCGCCCAGGAGAGTGTCGACTCCGAGGCGCTGCGGCTGATCAGCGTGGTCGAGAGCCGGCTCCTCGGGGCGGAACGGATCAACCCCGGTGTGCTGGCCCAACAGGTCGACCACAACCGGTACGCCCTGGTCGAGATCCCCGGCCGCACCCGCATCGAAGTGGGCACGCGTCCCACCGGCAGTGTGATCAGAAGTACGGCGAAGGGGGAGCAGGGCGAGAAGGTCACCGTCGAGGAGTCCAGCTCCGCCGTCACCCGCGAGGTCGGGCGCACGCTCATGATCATCGGTGCGGTGGCGCTGCTCGCGATCGTCTCCGCGGTGCTCCTCGCCGTACGCCAGGCCAACAAACTGACCTCGCCGCTCACCGACCTCGCCGAGACCGCGGAACGCCTGGGCTCCGGTGACCCGCGGCCGCGCCACAAGCGGTACGGGGTGCCGGAGCTGGACCGGGTCGCGGACGTCCTCGACTCCTCCGCCGAACGGATCGCCCGGATGCTGACCGCGGAACGCCGGCTCGCAGCCGATGCCTCCCACCAGCTCCGCACGCCGCTGACCGCGCTCTCCATGCGGATCGAGGAGATCTCCGTCACCGACGACCCGGACACGGTGAAGGAAGAGGCGAACATCGCCCTCACCCAGGTCGAGCGCCTCACCGACGTGGTGGAGCGGCTGCTGACCAACGCCCGCGACCCGCGCACCGGCTCGGCGGTCGCCTTCGACCTCGACGAGGTCGTCAAGCAGCAGATCGAGGAGTGGCGCCCCGCCTACCGCGGCGAGGGCCGCGCCATCGTCCGCTCCGGCAAACAGGGTCTGCGGGCCGTCGGCACGCCGGGCGCGGTCGCCCAGGTGCTGGCCGCGCTGATCGAGAACTCACTGATGCACGGCGGCGGCACGGTGGCCCTGCGCACCCGGGTCACCGGCAACCAGGCGGTCATCGAGGTGACGGACGAGGGCCCCGGCGTCCCGCCCGATCTGGGCGCCAGGATCTTCGAGAGGACGATCAGCGGCCGCAACTCGACGGGAATCGGCCTCGCGGTCGCCCGCGACCTGGCCGAGGCGGACGGCGGTCGCCTGGAACTGCTCCAGCAGCAACCGGCGGTCTTCGCCCTGTTCCTGAGCCGGGTGGCCCTGAACCGCGAGGAACCGGAACGACCGGTCCGCTGAATCAAGCCCGCCGAGGGGAGACCGAGGGCGAAGCGGCAATCGGACGCCCCCGGTGCCTCAACGTCGTACGGGCTCCGCCGGCTCCACCGGCACCCGCCCCGCGGCCTCGCGTCCCTGTGCCACCACGCCTACGCCGTCTTTGGCAGGCAGCGCCTTGAACACCCAGCTCCGGTAGGACCAGAACCGGAACAGCGTCGCGATCCCGATTCCCAGGATCTTGAAGACGTTGCTCTGGATCGGGCCGTTCCATCCGAACCCGTACGTCGCCGCGTACAGCACACCGTTCTCGATCGCCGCACCCACCGCGCTGAACAGCAGGAACAGCGTCAGTTCCCGGGTCCGCCCGGTCTTGTCGCGGTCCCGGTACGTCCAGTAGCGGAAGCCCACGTAGTTGAAGAGGATGGCGACGAACGTGGCCAGCAGACTGGCCCGCACCACTTGAAGGTCCGTGGTGTGCCACAGCAGGTTGGACACCGCCATATTGACCAGCAGACCCATCGCACCGACCACGCCGAACTTGGCGACCTCCCGGGCCAGCGCATCCAGCCGGGTCCGTAGCACGCCCCGTTCGTTCATGGTGATCGCTCAGCCCCGTCCGTCGATTCGGTCAACCCGGTCATGCTATCCAGGCCTCCTGTGAGATACCTGTGAGCATTCATCGAGGCGTGGCGAGCCTGTGACACGGAGCCTTGGGCCGCCGCCCTCAGGGGCATCGTCCGGCGGCCCCCGGGACGCCCGATACCCTGGAGGCGTGACGTTCCCGGTAGTCGGCATGGTCGGCGGCGGTCAGCTCGCCCGTATGACCCACGAGGCGGGCATCCCCCTCGGCATCAAATTCAAGCTCCTCAGCGACACCCCTCAGGACTCGGCGGCCCAGGTGGTGAGCGAAGTCGTCATCGGCGACTATCGCGACCTGGACACGCTGCGCGCCTTCGCGCGCGGTTGTGACGTGATCACCTTCGATCACGAGCACGTCCCGACCGAGCATCTGCAGGCCCTGGAGGCGGACGGCATTCCCGTACGCCCCGGCCGCGACGCGCTGGTGCACGCCCAGGACAAGGGGGTGATGCGCGCGAAGCTCAGCGAGATCGGCGCGCCCTGCCCCCGCCACCGCATCGTGACGGACCCGGCGGACGCCGCGGCGTTCGCGGCCGAGGCCGGTGGGTTCCCCGTCATCCTGAAGACGGTCCGCGGCGGCTACGACGGCAAGGGCGTCTGGGTGGTCCGCTCCGAGGCGGACGCGGCCGACCCGTTCCGGGCGGGTGTCCCGGTCCTCGCCGAGGAGAAGGTCGACTTCGTACGGGAGCTGGCGGCCAACATCGTCCGCTCGCCGCACGGCCAGGCAGTCGCGTACCCGGTCGTCGAGTCGATCCAGGTCGACGGCGTCTGCGACACGGTCATCGCCCCGGCCCCCGAGCTGAGCGAGCAGCTCGCCGGCGAGGCCCAGCAGCTGGCCCTGCGGATCGCCGCCGAGCTCGGTGTCGTCGGCCACCTCGCCGTCGAACTCTTCGAGACCCGTGACGGCCGCATTCTCGTCAACGAGCTCGCGATGCGCCCGCACAACTCCGGGCACTGGACCCAGGACGGCGCGATCACCTCCCAGTTCGCCAACCACGTCCGGGCCGTTCTCGACCTGCCGCTCGGCGACCCGCGCCCGCGCGCCACCTGGACGGTCATGTGCAACGTCCTCGGCGGCGACTACCCGGACATGTACCAGGCGTACCTGCACTGCATGGCCCGCGACCCACAGCTCAAGATCCACATGTACGGCAAGGATGTGAAGCCCGGCCGCAAGGTCGGACACGTCAACACCTACGGCGACGACCTGGCGGACGTGCGTGAGCGCGCCCGGCACGCGGCCGACTACCTGCGAGGAACGATCACCGAATGACTTCCCCCGCCTCCGCCGCGCCGGTCGTCGGCATCGTCATGGGTTCGGACTCCGACTGGCCCGTCATGGAAGCAGCGGCCAAGGCCCTCGACGAGTTCGAGATCCCGTACGAGGTCGATGTCGTCTCCGCCCACCGCATGCCGCACGAAATGATCGCGTACGGGGAGAACGCCGCGGACCGCGGCCTCAAGGCGATCATCGCGGGCGCGGGCGGCGCGGCCCACCTGCCCGGCATGCTCGCGTCGGTCACCCCGCTGCCCGTCATCGGCGTCCCGGTTCCGCTGAAGTACCTGGACGGCATGGACAGCCTGCTGTCCATCGTGCAGATGCCGGCCGGTGTGCCCGTCGCGACCGTGTCGGTCGGCGGCGCGCGTAACGCGGGTCTGCTCGCCGCCCGTATCCTCGCCGCCCACGACAGCGAGCTACTGGCCCGCATGCGGGAGTTCCAGCAGGAGCTGAACGACCAGGCGACCGAGAAGGGCAAGCGGCTGCGCAGCAAGGTCGAGGGCAGCGACTCCTTCGGCTTCGGCAAGTAGACACATTCGGCAAGTAGACACAGCGGACAACGAGCGGAAGCGGGCGACCATGACGGACCAGATCGCGGACCGGACCACGGACCACTCCGGGGACCACCTCGCACAGGCTGCGGAACTCCTCGCCGAGTACCCGGTCGTCGACGGTCACAACGATCTGCCCTGGGCACTTCGCGAACAGGTCGGGTACGACCTGGACGCCCGAGACATCGCCACCGACCAGTCCGCCCACCTCCACACCGACATCGGGCGGCTGCGCGCCGGTGGCGTCGGCGCGCAGTTCTGGTCCGTCTACGTACGGTCCGACATGGCGGGCGAGGACGCCGTCAGCGCCACCCTCGAACAGATCGACGTGGTCGCCGAGCTGCTGGACCGCTACCCCGCGGACCTGCGGCGCGCCCTTACCGCCGACGACATGGAGACGGCCCGCACCGAGGGCCGGATCGCCTCCCTGATGGGCGCCGAGGGCGGCCACTCCATCAACAACTCGCTGGGCACCCTGCGCGCCCTGCACACCCTCGGCGTCCGCTACATGACGCTCACCCACAACGACAACATCGCGTGGGCGGACTCGGCGACGGACGAGCCCGGCGTCGGCGGTCTCTCGCCGTTCGGCCATGAGGTGGTACGGGAGATGAACCGCACCGGCATGCTGGTCGACCTCTCCCATGTGGCGGCCACGACGATGCGCGACGCGCTCGCCACCTCCACCGCGCCGGTGATGTTCTCGCACTCCTCGTCGCGGGCGATCTGCGACCACCCCCGCAACATCCCCGACGACGTCCTCGCGCAGCTCCCGGCCAACGGCGGCATCGCCATGGCGACCTTCGTACCGAAGTTCGTCCTCCCGGAAGCCGTCGAATGGACCCGCGCGGCGGACCGGAACATGCGCGACCACGGTCTGCACCACCTCGACACCACCGCGCAGGCCATGAAGATCCACGCGGAGTTCGAGGCCGCCCACCCGCGCCCGATGGCCACCGTGGCGACGATCGCCGACCATCTCGACCACATGCGTGAGGTCGCCGGGATCGACCACATCGGTGTCGGCGGCGACTACGACGGCACCGCGTTCCTCCCCGCAGGTCTGGAGGACGTCTCGGGCTACCCGAACCTGATCGCGGAACTGCTGGGCCGCGGCTGGTCCGCCGCCGACCTCGCCAAGCTCACCTGGCGCAACGCGGTACGGGTGCTGCGCGACGCCGAGGCCGTCGCGCGCGACCTGCGGACGCGACGCGGCCCGTCCCACGCCACGATCGAGGAACTCGACGCCCCGGCGTCCTGACGACCCACGGGACGGGAGGACGCCCCTCCGGTCCCCGAACTCCGGGGGCGGGTCAGGCGCGGGGCCGGCCCATCGCCCGGTACGTCCAGCCCGCCTCGCGCCACAGCGTGCTGTCCAGCGCGTTGCGGCCGTCGAGAATGATCCGGTGCGCGGCGGCCTCGCCCAGCGCCGCCGGGTCCAGCTCGCGGAACTCGCGCCACTCCGTCAGGTGCAGCACCACGTCCGCGCCGCGCACCGCGTCCACCGCCGACTCGGCGTACCCGAGCGTCGGGAAGAGCCGCCGGGCGTTGTCCATGCCCTTCGGGTCGTAGACGGTGACCTGGCCGCCCTGGAGGTGGATCTGCCCGGCGACGTTCAGGGCCGGCGAGTCGCGTACGTCGTCCGAGTCCGGCTTGAACGTCGCACCCAGCACGGCCACCCGCTTGCCGAGGAACGAGCCCCCGCCCACGGCCTCCCGGGCCAGCTCCACCATGTGACCGCGGCGCCGCATGTTGATCGAGTCGACCTCACGGAGGAAGGTCAGCGCCTGGTCCGCGCCCAGCTCACCGGCGCGCGCCATGAAGGCCCGGATGTCCTTCGGCAGACACCCGCCGCCGAAGCCGATCCCGGCCCGCAGGAACTTGGCTCCGATCCGCTCGTCGTGACCGATCGCCTCGGCCAGTTTCACCACATCACCGTCGGCGGCCTCGCAGACCTCCGCCATCGCGTTGATGAAGGAGATCTTGGTCGCCAGGAACGAGTTCGCCGAGGTCTTCACCAGTTCCGCGGTCGGGAAGTCCGTCACCACGAACGGCGACCCCTCCGCGACCGGCACCGCGTACACCTCGCGCAGCAGCTTCTCGGCCCGCTCGCTCTCCACCCCGACGACGACCCGGTCCGGGTGCAGGGTGTCCTTCACCGCGAAGCCCTCGCGCAGGAACTCCGGATTCCAGGCCAGCTCCGCATCGGTTCCCACCGGCGCCAGCTCGGCCAGCCGCGCCGCGAGCCGGGCCGCGGAGCCCACCGGCACGGTCGACTTGCCGACGACCAGGGCGGGCCGGGTGAGCTGCGGCGCCAGCGACTCGAAGGCGGAGTCCACGTACGACATGTCGCAGGCGTACTCGCCGTGCTTCTGCGGGGTGTTCACGCAGACGAAGTGCACATCACCGAAGGCGCCGATCTCTTCCCACGAGGTGGTGAACCGCAGCCGCCCGCTGGATCCCTCGATGCCCGCGACGTGCTTGTGGAGCAGCTCCTCCAGCCCCGGCTCGTACATCGGGACCCGGCCTCTGCTGAGCATCTCGATCTTCTCGGGCACGACATCGAGCCCGAGCACTTCGAAGCCGAGTTCCGCCATGGCCGCGGCGTGGGTGGCGCCGAGGTAGCCGGTGCCGATCACAGTGATCCTGAGGGCCATGGAGTGCTCCTGAGAGATGCGGACAGACATGCGGTGAACGAGCATAGTCGTGCCTCTGAAGACCGGGATTTGCGGGCCCGGGGGACCCTTGTCGCGAAGCTCACGTGCAGCTCCCATAGGTCTTTGTGGGCCAGGGAACCTAAAATTGGGTTACTTAACGGTAGTTAGCATCCCTGGGGAGTGAGAGTCTTGGCGGGTTCCACCGATTTCGACCTGTACCGTCCGGCCGAGGAGCACGACATGCTCCGCGAGACGGTCCGTGCGCTCGCCGAGGCGAAGATCGCCCCGTTCGCGGCTGCGGTCGACGAGGAGGCCCGCTTCCCGCAGGAGGCGCTGGACGCCCTGGTCGCCTCGGAGCTGCAGGCCGTGCACGTCCCCGAGGAGTACGGCGGCGCCGGTGCGGACGCCCTCGCCACCGTGATCGTGATCGAGGAGGTGGCCCGCGTCTGCGCCTCCTCCTCCCTGATCCCGGCCGTGAACAAGCTGGGCTCGCTCCCGGTGATCCTCTCCGGCTCCGAGGCGCTGAAGAAGAAGTACCTGGGCCCGCTCGCCAAGGGCGACGCGATGTTCTCGTACTGCCTCTCCGAGCCCGACGCAGGCTCCGACGCCGCCGGCATGAAGACCAAGGCCGTCCGTGACGGCGACTTCTGGGTCCTCAACGGCGTGAAGCGCTGGATCACCAACGCGGGCGTCTCCGATTACTACACGGTGATGGCCGTCACCGACCCGACCAAGCGCTCCAAGGGCATCTCGGCGTTCGTCGTCGAGAAGTCGGACGAGGGCGTCTCCTTCGGCGCCCCGGAGAAGAAGCTCGGCATCAAGGGCTCCCCGACCCGCGAGGTCTACCTCGACAACGTCCGGATCCCCGCCGACCGCATGATCGGCGAGGAGGGCACCGGCTTCGCCACGGCGATGAAGACCCTGGACCACACCCGCATCACGATCGCGGCCCAGGCCCTCGGCATCGCGCAGGGCGCCCTCGACTACGCCAAGGGCTACGTCCAGGAGCGCAAGCAGTTCGGCAAGCCGATCGGCGACTTCCAGGGCATCCAGTTCATGCTCGCCGACATGGCGATGAAGCTGGAGGCGGCCCGCCAGCTCACCTACTCCGCCGCCGCCAAGTCCGAGCGCCTCGACAGCGACCTCACCTTCTTCGGCGCCGCGGCCAAGTGCTTCGCCTCCGATGTCGCGATGGAGGTCACCACGGACGCGGTCCAGCTGCTCGGCGGCTACGGCTACACGCGGGACTACCCGGTGGAGCGGATGATGCGCGACGCCAAGATCACGCAGATTTATGAAGGCACGAACCAGGTCCAGCGGATCGTCATGGCGAGGAACCTTCCGTAACGGTTATTGCCTTGGCGTCCGGCCCCCGATGGCACATCGGGGGCCGGACGTGTGTATGTGGCGGCCAAGAGACCGCGCGAGATGAGTCAGCCGCGCCGCAGATAACGGGCTTCCGGGCCCGTGAGCCAGTGCAGGTGGTCGACCAGCCGACCGACTGTCCTCGTGTCGCGCAGGATGACGCCGATCTCCAGGTTGTCGGTGAGGGCGCGGCCGGTGAGGTTGGCACTGCCCAGCAATGCGATCTGCCGATCGGCGGCTATCACCTTGGCGTGCAGGCTCACGCACCGCGGCCCGCGTCCTGCTCTGGCCCCTCGGACGTGGGGGAGCCGTGAACGGGATGCGGGCCTGTGGACAGGAGGGGGCGCAGCCACCGGGGCGGGGTTACTCCCCGGCGAAGACTTCCTCGGCGGAGGCGGCGGTGGCGGCACGGTTGAGCCACTGGTGCAGGAGCTGGGGGTCGTCGCAGCCGGTGATCTTCTCGCGGGTCTCGTCGGTGATGGCGATACCGCGCACGTCGAGGATGAGCAGGAGTCCTTCGGCTCGGCCTTCGGCTCGGCCTTCGGCACGGCCTTCGTCCCGGATTTCTTCCGAGAGGGGCGACTTGTAGAAAGAAAGGTCCACGGCCACCAGGTTCCTCCACTGTTGTGCGGCCGGGCGGTTGCCCAAGCCCTGTGCGGTGAGTTCGACGATGGGGTCGGCGATGGTTTCCGGTGTGTCCCGCAGCGCGGCGGACAGGGTCTTCAGTATGGCACCGACGTCCGGATTGTCGGCGTGTGTGATGGCGGCCAGGGTGGCGAGCGCGAGGTCCTTGCGGGCCTTGGCCACGTCCGTGATCACCGGCATGTTGTGCGGTCCCGCGACGAGGGGGTACAGGGCGAACGTCTGCCATTGGCGGAGGCCGATGGAGATCGGGCGTGCGGCCCATTCGGCGGTGGCGTGGTCCTGGCAGACGACCAGTAGCAGAGTGGGCAGCCGGTATTTGTTGTTGAGGTAGGTGACGTAGTACGGCCAGCTGACGGTCTTGTCGGGGTCCTTCTTGCCCTGGGCCTCGATGGCGAGAAGGAAGGGTCCGTCGTCCTCGGTTTCGATCCGCAGCAGGGTGTCCACGCGGCGTTCGACCGGCCGGGCCTCGGTGAGGTCGGTGGGCATAAGGGTGGCTGAGGTGGGTGGTGGGATGTCGACTCCGAGTACTTCGGAGACGCGGGAGAAGAGGCCCGGGTACTCCTGGAAGATGCGGTGCATTGCCTCGTGGGGCGAGCTGACCATGGAGGTCCGTTCGGGTTGTGGGTGATGTTCCGGTCAGGCGGCTGTGTGCAGTTCGGTGTGGCAGTCGCGGCAGTGGCCGGGGTCACGGGAGCGGAAGGCGCGGTCGCAGCGGTCGCAGTTCCGAAGCGGGATGACGATGGCGCCGGGGCGTGCGAGTGCGAGGTCCTGGGCTTCCGGCAGCGGCGGCGGCAGGAGCGTCGTGATCCGGTGGCGCAGGAGCTTGGCCGGGTGCTTCAGGGGGTTCGGGAGGTCGGTGGTGAGGGTGTGGCGGATGGTGTCGGGGTGGGCGTCGCGTTCGAGCCAGACGGCGACGCCGGGGGTGAGGGTGTGGATGTCGTGCTCCGAGAGGACGAGCAGGGGCGCGTGGCGGCGCAGATCGGCGAGGAGCGCGGAGGCCGTGTGCTGAAGCTCCGGGGTCAGCGCCCGCGGCTGAGGGAGTGGCGGGGGCGGCGTCCTGTGCGCGGTGGGAGCCGGTACGAGAGAGGGGGCGGGCTGCGGCTGCGGTGCGGGTGTCGGGGGTGATGCGGGCGCCGGCTGGGGCGCGGGCGGCTGCGGCGCCTCGGTGGGGGAGTGCGGTACGGGGGACGGGTTGGGGCGCGGTTCGGGAGCGGTCCCGCATGCCGGTGGCGGCGGTGTGGGCAGGAGGGCTCCCGCTTTGCTGCGCCCGGTCCGCGGCTCGGGTGCCGGGACGGTGGACGCGGTGGCTCCCGGCTGGTTGTAGGAGACCGTGCGCGTCACGACGCGGCCGTTGGGAAGGCGTACGCGGCTGCGGTGGAGGTAGCCGGTTGCTTCGAGTTCGCGCAGGGCGGCGGCGATGCGGGTCTCGCTCTCGGGGAAGCGTTCGGCGAGAACCTTGATGCCGATCTTCGTTCCGGCGGGCAGTGACTGGATGTGTGCGGCGAGCCCGATGGCGGTGAGGGAGAGTCCGCGGTGCTGGGTGAGGTGGTTGCCGAGGACCGTGAAGCGTGCGGCGTGCCGGACGTTGATGTGGATGACACCAGACGACGGTGCGGCGCCCCCGGATGTGGAGGGCGGGGCGCACGGGCGCGCGGTAATCTGCTGGGTATCCATCGGGAAGGTGTCTCTTCCTCGGTGGTCAGGCCCTCGGCCGAGATTGGCGTCTCGTCGGGGGCCGTCGCATGTCTGTAGTTGTCGCGGCGAGCATATGCCTGCCAACCCGTATGAAATCCAGCCCAGTTGCCCTATGTCACCCGCGCGAGTGACGGGGGCGGGTGGGGTCGGGTTTGGGTGGGGAAGGTAATTTCCCCAGGTTCTTTAAAGCTTTATGCGTCGTAGGACGCGGCGACGTGATCCACCGGGTCGTGGGTCTCCGCGACCCGGTGGAGCGGTCACGGTACGAGGCTGAGTTCGGCCCAGATCGTCTTGCGCGGGACGGGCCCGAGGTCGATGCCCCAGCGGTCGGCGAGTGCCTCGACGATCAGCAGGCCGCGCCCTGATTCCGCGTCGTCGGCGGGGGCGGACGTGGTGCCGGGCGTGGGAGGCAGTTGCTCGCCCCGGGCGTCGGTCACCTCGATCCGCAGGAGTGCGTCGCGGCGGACGGCGAGGCGCAGTTGGAAGTCCCGGCCCGGTACGCGGCCGTGGACCGTGGCGTTGGTGGCCAGTTCGGCGACGATGTGCGCGGCGTGCTCCGTGGGCAGGCCCCAGTCGCCCAGATGCGCCGTGGTGAGGAGACGGGCAAGCCTGGCACCTCGGCGAGTGGGGGAGAGCAGCACGGTGAACTGCCGGGTGGGAGCGGAACGTTCGGTTCGAGTGATTTCTTGGGTCACGTCACTCAGCGTGGCTGCGCGTGCGTACCGTGAACGGTGACGAGGCCCTTACGTACGGTCATTGTCCCGTGCTTGTCCAGTGCTGTCCCGGCTGTCCGGGGTGACGTGCTGGGGATGACCAGGGTTGAGCAGGAACGACATGCGCGTCGGAAGTGGGGCACGGATGAGCGTGGATGGGACCGGTACGGAGCGCGGGGGCGGCGGGGCGGACGAGCCCGGCTGGGACGTCGATCCCGACGACGAGTCGGGGGTTGCGGTGGTCGCCGCGGTGGGCCGTCAGATCAAGGCGTGGCGGGAGTCGGCGGGGCTGCGGGCCGGCGAGTTCGGGGCGGCGATCGGGTACGGCGAGGACCTGGTCTACAAGGTGGAGGGCGGGCGGCGCATCCCCCGGCCGGAGTTCCTGGACAGGGCGGACGATGTGCTGGGCGCGGGCGGGAAACTTGCCGCGATGAAGCGGGATGTGGCGGAGGTCCGGTACCCGAAGAAGGTGCGGGATCTGGCGAAGCTGGAGGCCAAGGTCGTCGAGCTGGAGGCATACCACCACCACAACATCAACGGCCTGTTGCAGACCGAAGAACATATGCGGGCCCTGTTCGCCTCGTGGCTGCCGGCTTACACGCTGGACGAGATGGACCGAGTGGTGGCTGCTCGCATGGCCCGACGATCCATCTTCGATCGGGATCCTCTCCCGTCGCTGAGTTTTGTCCAGGAAGAGGTGACGCTTCGCCGTCCGGTCGGAGGCACAATGGTGTTGCGTCGACAGCTCGAACGCCTCTTGGAAGTAGGGCGGTTGCGGAATGTGGTGATCCAGGTGATGCCGACGCATCGCGAGGAGCATCCCGGGACGGGTGGGCTGATCGAGGTTCTGAAGTTCCCCGACGGCAGTGCGGTGGGGCGTTCCGAGGGCGCGTTCAGCGGCCGTCCGGTCTCCGACCCGAAGCAGCTCAGAATCCTTGGGTTGCGCTATGGGATGATCCGGGCCCAGGCTCTTACGCCACGGGAGTCGCTGGCCTTCATCGAGCAAGTTCTGGGAGAGACATGATCCACAAGCCCTCTGCCGGGGACGCTTCCGAGTTGGAGTGGTTCAAGAGCAGCTACAGCAGCAGTGGCGACGGGAACGACTGCATCGAGGTCGCGTCCGCCCCCGGTTCGGTCCACGTCCGTGACTCCAAGGATGCGCGGGGGCCGCTGCTTGGGTTCGCGCCGGGCGCGTGGGTTGACTTCGTGACGTACGCGTCCAGGAGCTGATTCCTGGTGGGCGCGCCCAGTTGGTCCAGGCTCGGGCGCGCTGTGCGGTGGGTTGAGAACAGAGCGTCAGGCTGAGGGAAGAGCCCGTCCGTGAAGTCCCCGCTTGCCGACGAGTCCGTTTCCGCGTCGCCCACTCGGACGTGCGCCACGGCCCGCGCTTTGGCCTTCGCCTTCCGTGCGGCCGCCCGCTGTTTCTTGGCTTCCGTAGTGTGCATGCCGCGCTGCGCCTCTTCCTCGTACCGCCTGAGGTTCAGCTCCAAGAAAAATGGCACTCCTGCTCTCGTCCCTCGGCTGCGGGCGAGTGCGCCACGCTGCCAACTCCTCCGGGAAGCTTAAGGGGAGAAAACAGGGGCGCCGGAGAAATGGAAAGGTCCGGACGGTTCACCGTCCGGACCTTTCCTGGCGGCCTGCCGTCAGTTACCGGAGACGGTGACCTTCTCGTCGTTGTTGAGCTGCTCCACCAGCTGCTTGACCTTGGCCTTGTCCCAGACCAGATTCCCGCGTGTGGAGCCGGAGATCGGCATGTTCATGGACGTGCCGTCACCGCCCGTGACGCCCTTCATCGCGAAGAACATCTGGCCCAGGTCCCACAGCGACATGTCCTTGTCGACGACCAGGGTGTCGAGACCGGCGCCCATCGTCGGGTACAGCTTGAACGGGTTGAGGATCGTGGACGGCGTCGCCGTCTGGCTCGCCAGCGCCGCGAGGAACTTCTGCTGGTTCTTCGTACGGTCCAGGTCGGACGTGAACGCGTGCCGGGTGCGGACGAAGGCGAGGGCCTGCTGGCCGTCGAGGGTCTGCTTGCCCGCCTGGAAGTCGGCGCCGGAGTACTTGTCCTTGAACGCCTTGGGGATGTCGAGCTCCACGCCACCGATCGCGTCCACGATCTTGGCGAAGCCGCCGAAGCCGATCTCGACGTAGTGGTCGATGTGCAGCCCGGTATTGAACTCGACGGTACGGACCAGCAGTTCGGGCCCGTCCTCGGCGTACGCGGCGTTCAGCTTGGTGAAGCGGCCCCTGGCCGGGTAGAGCTTGCCGGAGTCGGAGCCCTTGTACGAGGGGATCTCGACGTTCGAGTCACGCGGCAGCGAGACCAGCGTCGGGCCGTTCGAGCCGTCGTGCAGGATCATCATCGAGTCGGTCCGCTTGCCCTCGGCCGAGCCGGTGTGGAGCCTCTTCTTGTCCTCGGCCGTCATGCCCGCGCGGCTGTCGGAGCCGACGATCAGATAGTTGGTGCCGTCGCCCGCGTGCGGTCGCTCGATCACCTGGGAGAGGTCGACCTCACGCTTGAGCTTGGAGTCGGCCCAGAAGTACGTGCCGATGGAGACGGCCAGCACCACGACCACGAGGGTCAGGGTGCCTATCTTTATCCGGCGGCGCCAGTCCGGCGCGGGCCTGCCCTGGACGTAACCGCCGTCACCCCGGCCGCCGCCGTGACCGTAGCCACCGCCGTTGCCGCCGCCGTAGACCCGTCCCGTGTTGTAACTGCCGTCGTACCCTGCGCCGTCGTCATAGCCGCCGGAGTACTGCGGTGCCTCGGGCTGACGCTGTCGCGGCGTCGTCGGTCGCTGCTGCGGCGGCGCGGGGCGCCGCTGGACGTGCCGCATGGCGCGGGCGCCCTCGGGCTGGGCGCTGTCACTGCCCCGCCCGTAGCGGTCGTTGCGGTCGTCGTCGGTCCATCCACCGGGCCTGTCGCTCATGCGGTCCAGTGTGCAGTCCGGGCGTGCCGGTATTACAGGGGGTGTGAGCTATCGGGCCTGGGATGTTGCGAAGCTGATGCAATGTCCGTGGCCCAGGGCCCCCCGCATAAGGTGGACGGTATGACAGATCAGGCCCCACGCCCAGAGGGCGACATTCCCGGCAAGCCGACTGCGGCGTCCCGGACCACCCTCAGTCACATCATGACCGGCAGCGACACCAATCTGCTGGGTACGGTGCACGGCGGCGTGATCATGAAGCTGGTCGACGACGCGGCGGGCGCCGTGGCCGGCCGGCACTCCGGCGGACCCGCGGTCACGGCCTCGATGGACGAGATGGTCTTCCTGGAGCCGGTACGCGTCGGTGACCTTGTTCATGTCCGTGCCCAGGTGAACTGGACCGGCCGTTCCTCGATGGAGGTCGGCGTCCGGGTCATGGCCGAGCGGTGGAACGAATCGACCCCGGCCCAGCAGGTCGGCAGCGCGTATCTGGTGTTCGCGGCGGTCGACGGGGACGGTAAGCCGCGCCCCGTACCGCAGGTGATCCCCGAGACGGAGCGCGACAAGCGGCGCTACCAGGAGGCGCAGATCCGGCGCACGCACCGGCTGGCCCGGCGCCGCGCGATCAAGGAACTGCGCGAGAAGCGCGCGGCGGACGGCATCGAGGACTGACGGCAGGGCGTCCTCCCCGGCCGCCCCGGGGCGGACCACCGCCCCGGGGCTCCGTCGGCGGGGCGCCTCGCTACGGGCAGGCCACCTGGTCGCCCGTGACCGCGGCGAACGCGCCCCGGTGCGTGTCCTCGGCCCGTACCCGCTCGACCTTGCCGAAGTCCGTGCCCGTCGTCACCTTCATCGTCGCGCCCTGCCCCTTGACTGCCCGCAGCTCGGCCCCCGGCAGCGCCGCCGCCAGCGACTTCGCCGACTGGTCCCACCTCGGGTCGTACTCGACCAGGGTGTGTTTCAGTTCCCGCGGTGCCCCGTCGAGCGGGGCCCGCGTCGTACGGAACCCGGTGGCGCGCAGCGCGTCATCGGCCGTCCTGCCGAGGCCGTCCATCGGGGTCCCGTTGTAGACCTGGACCCGAATCTGCTGCGGCGCGACATCGACGGTTTTCGCAGCTGCCTGCTCCGGCCGCTTCGCCGCGAGGGGCTTGTCGTCACGCAGCGCCTGGAAAAGCTTCGTCGACTTCTCCGGATCCCACTTGACCGTCGAGCCGATGCCCTTGACCGGATAGGAGGGATCGCTGATCGGTACGGAGGTGAACTCGGACGACGCCGCGGTGAAGCCGCGCATCGCCTGGCCGAGGTCCAGCATCTGCTCCGTGCCGAACCCCTCGTCGGCCCGGACCGAATGGAGCATCGTCGAGGCGATGTCCCGGAACTTCACCGGGTTCAGCAGCACACCGCTGCTGGTCGTCTGCTTGATCAGCGAGGCGAGGAATCGCTGCTGGCGCTGCATCCGGCCCAGGTCCGCGGCCGCGTCGACATGGCGCGAGCGCACGTACTGGAGCGCCTGCCCGCCGTTCAGCCGGTGGGTGCCCGCGGCGAGATCGAGACCGGTGTACGAGTCCTTCATCGGCCGGGTGGTGCAGATCTGCACCCCGCCCAGGGTGTCGACCGTCTTCATGAAACTGGTGAAGTCGACCTCCAGATAGTGGTCGATCTTGATGCCGGTCATGTCCTCGACGGTCCGCACGGTCAGATTCGGCCCGCCCTCCGCGTAGGCGGCGTTCAGCTTCACCGGGTGGGCGGCGTGCTCGGCGCCGGTGTTCCGGTCGCGGTGTTCCGGGATCTCGGCGTAGCTGTCGCGCGGCAGGGAGACGATGCTCGCGCGTTCCTTGTCCGCCGACAGATGCACCAGCATGAGCGTGTCGGTGCAGTAGCAGGGCGCACCGCCCAGCCGGTATTTCTTCTTCTCGTCCTTGCTGATGCTGTCGCGGCCGTCGGTGCCGACGAGCAGCAGATTCGTGCCGTTCCCGGCCCGTGGCCGGTTCTTCATGTCCTTGAACGGATCGATGCGGTCGATCCCGGTCTCCAGATTGGTCACCACCGCGTGACCGATCCCGCCGGCGCCGAGCACCAGCACGGACAGACCGGTCGCGACCCGCATGCCCCAGCGGGGCCTCTCGTCCCGCTTTCTCGACCTGAGCTGCGGGGGAGCGGCGCGGGGGCGCGGCGGACGGGGGGAGCGGTGCGGTGTGGGCACGGGGGGACCTCCGCGGTGCAAGGGGGATCGTTCGCACAGTAGGCCCGTACGATCTCCATACCGGGAAGCGGCCTTGCGGCGCGCGCCCGTGTCCCCCATTCGCGGTAACGTGGCGGCCGAAACGCCGCCTCCTGGGGTGAGAACCCCCGGCGCCCCCGAGGACCCCCCGAGGACTACATGTCTGCCGCGCAGTACCCCGCCGTCTCCGTGATCATGCCGGTGCTCAATGAGGAACGCCATCTCAGGAACTCCGTCCGGCACATCCTGGAGCAGGAGTACGCCGGCGAGATGGAGGTCGTGATCGCGCTCGGCCCGTCCACGGACCGTACGGACGAGATCGCCGCCGAACTGGTACGGGAGGACTCCCGGGTCCACACCGTGCCGAACCCGACCGGCCGCACCCCGGCAGCGCTCAACGCCGCGATCAAGGCCTCCTCGCACCCCGTCGTGGTGCGGGTCGACGGCCACGGCATGCTCTCGCCGAACTACATCGCGACCGCCGTCCGCCTCCTGGAGGAGACCGGCGCGCAGAACGTCGGTGGCATCATGCACGCCGAGGGCGAGAACGCCTGGGAGGACGCCGTCGCCGCGGCCATGACATCGAAGATCGGCGTCGGCAACGCGGCCTTCCACACCGGCGGCCAGGCGGGCCCCGCGGAGACCGTCTACCTCGGCGTGTTCCGCCGCGAGGCGCTGGAGAAGGCGGACGGGTACAACGTGGAGTTCATCCGCGCCCAGGACTGGGAGCTGAACTTCCGGATCCGCGAGGCGGGCGGACTGATCTGGTTCTCGCCGGAGCTGAAGGTGCAGTACCGGCCGCGTCCCTCGGTGAAGGCGCTGGCCAAGCAGTACAAGGACTACGGCCGCTGGCGCCATGTCGTCGCCCGCTACCACTCCGGCTCGATCAACCTGCGCTACCTCGCCCCGCCGACCGCCGTCTGCGCGATCGCGGCGGGCCTCGTGGTCGGCGCGGCCGTCATCCCGTGGGCGTTCGTCGTCCCGGCCGGCTATGTCGCCGCCATCGTTGCCGGGTCCCTCCCGGCAGGCAAGGGCCTGTCGCTGAAGGCGCGGGCCCAGATCCCGGTGGCGCTCGCGACCATGCACATGTCGTGGGGGTACGGCTTCCTGACCAGCCCGCGCTCGCTGGCGAAGAACGTCATCGCCAGCCGGCGCCCGGCCGTCACGGTGTAGCAGCCGACACGGTGTGGGGGCCTTCCGATGTGCCGGAAGGCCCCCACAGTGCGTTGTGCCCGTTTCGGAGCTACCAGCCGAAGCCCGGCTGGACGTCCATGCAGGCCGTTTCGTCGTCGCCATTCAGGGCGCGTGCGGTCTTCGGAGTCTTCCCATCGGCGCTGGACGCGGGGTAGTCCCCGCGCTCGCGCCAGTCAGCACCCACGGTCAGCGTGATGCCCGAGACCGCGGTCGATTTCTTCACCGCCGTCAGCGGGATACCGAGTGCCTTGGCGACGGCCTGGGCATTGCCCTCCATGTCCACGCTGGGGAAGAGCACCCCGGTCCTCGCCGTCGCGTCGGTGTTCTGCGTGTCGACCGTGGCCTGCGTGAAGCCCTTCCCGGCCAGCAGCTCCTGGACCGCCGTGGCGCGGCCCTTGACCGGGTACTCGGTGTCGGTGCGCGTTCCGTTGCGGACGCTGACCGGGATCTCGGCGACGGGCGACGTGGGCTCCTTGGCCGTAGGGGCCTTGCGCTTGGACGCCTTGCCGTCGAGCGGGATGTCGTCGCGAACCATCTGGAACAGCTGATCGGCGTCGACGGGCATGGGGAACACCCGGCCCTTGTTCACACCCGTTCCGTAGACGTTCGGCATCGTCGTCATCGTGATGCGCTTGGTGGGTGCCTTCTTGAGCTCGCCTGCGAGGTCGTAGAGCTTCTTGACCGTGTTGAGGCCCTTGTCGACCGTCAGCGCGTTGGTCGCCGCGTTGGCGAGGCCCATCAGCTTGCCCGGGTCGGTGAGCTTGGTGCCCTTGCGCAGCTCACGGACCATCGAGTTCATGTACATGTGCTGGGCGCGCGTACGGCCGAGGTCGGTGCCGTCCCCGAAGCCGTAGCGGGTCCGCAGCCACTGGAGGGCCTGCTTGCCCTTGACCTTCGTGGTGCCCTCCTCCAGCTTCAGCCCGGAACCCTTGCCGTTGCGCGTGTGGGAGTAGACGTTGCCCTTGACGCAGACCGGGACGCCGCCGATCGCGTCGGCCATCGAGACCACACCGGCGAAGTCGATCATCATGAAGTGGTCGATGGTGATGCCGGTGAGCTCGTACCAGGTGGCCACGGTGCACCCAGGACCGCCGCGACCGAGCGTCTCGTTGGTCATCGCCACGCCCGTGGTCGCGGGGTAGACGTGCCCCGTCTTGGGGTCGGTGCACTTCGGGATCTTCAGCAGTGTGTCGCGCGGCATGCTGATCACGGACATGTTGCTGCGGTCCGCGGAGAGGTGGAGCAGCATCTGCACATCGGCCAGGGGCGGCGCCCCGAAGGTGTCCTTGGCCCCGCCGAGCTTCTGGTTCTCCTTGGAGTCCCGCGCGTCCGAGCCGATGAGCAGGATGTTCAGCGGGGTCTGACCGGCGGCATTGGCCTTGTGATCGGCCATCTTCTTGTCGCCGAGCGTCAGGTCCGCCTTCTTGAGGTTCCCGTTGAGGTGCTCGTAATAGAGGTATCCGGCGCCCGCGCCGCCGAGTATGAAAAGTGCGAGTACGTACGCGACCCAGCGCAGTATGCGGCGCTTTCCGCGTTTCCCGTGCCGGTGCGACGTGCTGCGGCGGCGCCCGCCGTGACCCGGCCCCTCCCGGCCCGCACCGGCGCCCTGGCCGTCCCGGCCTGGGGCCGGGCCGTCCGTGTACAGGTCGTCGTCCCAGCCGAGTTGGCCGGCATGCCGGACACGTGGTCGCGTCCCCTCCCCGGGCGTGCTGCTCCGTCCCACCAGGACCCCCCTGCTGCTCAGACTCGTGGTTTGGCGCAGTGACCCGGTGTCACTTGGCGCACTCTGCCTTGGCGGCGTTTGCTAGCGGTATGTCTGCCGGCGCCTTTGCCGGTCCGGTGATGGGCACACCCACGCCCTTGAAGTCCGCGCCCAGGGTCAGGACCATCGCCTGAAGCCCCTCTGCGTCGGTGGTGCCCTTCTTCAGGGCCGAGCCGGGCAGCCCCATCATGGCGGCGAGTGCGCGGGCCTGGTCCGCCTGGTTCGGCGCGTACTCCAGCGTCGTTTTGTCGAGCTTCGCCGGGGCGTTGGCCTTGTTCGTGGACTTGAGCACGCCCTGGTTGTTCTGCAGCCAGGCGACGGTCTTCTGCGCGCCACCGTCGATCTCGCCGCCGTTGTACACATCGACCCGTACGTCGGCCGCGGCGGCCTTGGAGCCCTTGAGGAGCGCGTCCTGCTTGCTCTTGGCGGCCTGCTTCTGCTTCTTCACCTCGGTCAGCGAGGTGTCCTCGCGCATCATTGCGAAGAGCTGGTCCGCCTTCTCCGGACGCAGCACCACCGTGATGGGCTTCGGCTCGGCCGGGTTGTCTATCACCGGGGCCGTCACGAAGGTGATGTTCTTGGTGTCGACCTTGCTGAGCTCCTTGGCGAGCGACACCAGCTTCGTCCCCGAGCCGATGGCCTTGTCGACCGTGAGCGCCCTGGTCGCCGCGTTCGCCAGCTTGTACAGCTTGGTCGGGCTGGTCAGGGTGTCGTCCGACTTCATCTGCCGGATCATCGAGCCGATGAACTGCTGCTGCACCTTGATTCGGTCGAGGTCGCTCTGGTTGCCGAAGCTGTGCCGGGTGCGGACGAACGCGAGAGCGTCCTCGCCCTGGATCGTGCTCTCACCCTCCGGCAGGTCCAGGTGCGAGTCCTTGTCCTTGACCGCGTGCGCCAGGCAGACCTTGACACCGCCGACCGCCGTGGACAGCTCCTTCACCGCGTTGAAGTCGACCATCATGAAGTGGTCGACCTTCAGGCCGGTGATCTCCTCGACGGTACGCATGGTGCAGCCCGGGTCGCGCCCGTCCTGGCCCAGGCTGACGTTGAACCGGATGTTCTGCGTCCCCGAAATGACCTTCTTCGTACCGTCCGGCAGCGTGGTTTCGCAGTCCGGGATGTTGGTGATCAGGTCGCGGGGGATGCTCAGCGCCGTCGCGTTGGTCCGGTCCTTGGAGACGTGGAAGAGGATGTTGGTGTCGGCGTGGCCGGTGCTGCCCTTGTCGCCGTACCCCTCATTGCCCTTACCGGTCCGCTTGTCGGTGCCGATGATCAGGATGTTGAGGGGGGCGTCGGAGGTGACGTTCTTGTTTCCGGCGTCACCGACGTCGACAGTGTTGAGGTTGCTGTTGAAGTGCTGGTACAGCGCGTATCCGCCCACCGACAGGCCGACCAGTACGAAGGCCATCACGCCGCCCGTCCAGATGAGCGCCTTCCTGCGGCGGGACTTGGGCTGCTTGCGCTTGCGCCGGCCCGCGGTGTCCGGACCGGAATCTTCCGGCCCGCGCGGGCCATTGGCCGCACGGCGGCCACGCTGTGCCGGCACCTCGCGGCGCGGCCCGTTGCCCCGCCCGCCGTCGTCACGCGCACCGCTTCTGCGTTCGCCACCGCCCTCACGAACTGCACCTGCACGCCTGGAACCACGCTGCCCCGGAGGGGTCGGCATGTGGCTCGATTCCCCTCCGGATCGGGTCAGTCGCAATTCGTAATCGCCGGTCTGCGGGTTGAGAACCCATTGGTCTGCGGGATCGATTTCGTCCGCCCGTCCACGGCTTTGCGCATCCACGGTTGCTTGAGTCCTCCGTCGGTGCCACGCGAGGCGCCTCCCCCGACAAGGCGCTCGTTCTTTCGCTCCAGCAGTGCGCGACCTGACGGCCGGAAGCACCGGATCGCGTCACACTATCCGCCAAGTTCGGCGTTGAGCGACGGGCGTGACAAATTCCACGGACCTTACAACCGGTCATTCTGCTCATTGCACGCCGATCGTCGACAACTCCTTGGCCATTGCTTTACTGCTGACACAGGTCCGCGGCCGCGTTGTTGCCCGAATAGGTGGGTGTGGGGGTCGGACTCGTGGACTCCGAGGCGTGCCCCTTCCCGTTCTTCCTGCGTGCCAGCTCGTCCGCCGGGATCACCGTGACAGGGGCGTCCTGGCGCAGCTGTTTGAAGAGCTTGGCCGCGTCGGGCTGGACGAGTTCGTCCCGGTTCGGGTCGGCGGCGTACGGCTGCCGTGGCACGGTCAGGAACTGCACCTTGTCGGTCGGTACGTTGCGCACGCCGCGCACCAGCGCGTACAGGTCCTTGAGGCTGTCCAGGCCGGGGTCCGTGGTCAGCGACTTGGTGGCCGCGTCCAGCACCGGATAGAGGCGGGTCGGGTTGAGCAGGACGCCGTCGCTCTGCACCTTGTTCACCAACGCGCCGAGGAAACGTTGCTGGCGGTCCATCCGGTCGGTGTCGCTCCCGTTGCCGAGGGACTTGCGGGCCCGTACGTAACCCAGTGCAGCCTCGCCGTCGAGCTTCTGGCGTCCCGCGCGCAGCTTCAGGTGCGCGTCGGGGTCGTCGATCGGCTCCTTGAGACAGACCTCGACACCGTCCACCGCGTCGACCATGTCCTTGAAGCCGTTGAAGTCGACGACCATGTAGTGGTCTATGCGGATCCCGGTCATCCGCTCGACCGTACGGATCGTGCAGGCAGTGCCGCCGAACTCGAAGGCCGAGTTGAACTGGGCGAATTGCTTGTTGGTCCGCTTCCCGTCCGATGTGCGGCACCTGGGGATCTCTGCCATCAGATCGCGCGGGAGGGACATCGCGGTGGCGCTCTTCCGGTCCGCGGGGAGGTGCAGCAGGATCGTGGTGTCCGAGCGCTGGCTGCCACCGTAGGAGCGACCGTACTTGCGGTTGTCACCGGCGCGGCTGTCGGAGCCGATGAGCAGGATGTTCTGCGCCTTGTGCACGACGGACGGCGGGCGCTCCTTCTCGTACGCGCGCAGTTCGGCGGCCGCGGACGTGTCCGTCCTGATGTTGCTGTCGAGCTTCCGGTACAGCCACCAGCCGACGCCGGCGGCCACCAGGACGAGGAACGAGGCGGCGAGCGCGGCCCAGCGCAGCCAGTGGCGCCTGCGCCGGGCGGGGACGGCCCCGGCCCGCCACCGCGCGCGGGTGGCTTCCCCGTCCGGCCCGTCCTGCGACTTGTCCTGCGACTCGCCCCTCGACGTGTCCTCGTCCTTGTCCGCGGCCGAGTGGTCGGGGTCCGGCGGCGTGCCGGCACTTTCGGTCACGTCTGCGTCCATCCTTCACGTTCGGCAGCGCGCTGGGCCGCCGGTCGCAGGAGTAGACGGCTGAACCCCACGCTTGGTTGTGCCCAGGGCCTGTACCGCTGATCATGTACCGGAGTTGAGGCGCAGGCCCGGGGGCTCGGCCTGCTGTGGGCCGTACGAGTGCTCTCAGAGTGCCGGTCGTACCACGGTGTTGGTGACCCGCTCACTCTCGATGCGCTTGGCGAGCCCGTCCTCGTCCAGCCGGTCCACATGCCGGCACAGCACCACCGAGCCACCGGTGGCCAGCGGCGTGTACAGCCCGGCGCTGAGCCCTTCCCAGGTGTCGTAGGTGTGCCCCGTCAGCAGCCGCGACCCGGGCGTCAGACCCAGCTCCGCTCCGTCCTCGCGGGCGCGCGCGACCAGTTGCGCCGATGTCAGCGCGACACCGCCGACGGTCAGCGCGGGCGCGTCCGGGTCCACCGGTGCGAACGGCGCGAACCGGTCGCCCTGGCCCGGCACCTCCACGGCATAGTCCGTGAAGCCCTCGGGCGGCTGCGGGAACCGGCCGCCCAGCGGACGCAGGGCCAGCGCGACGCGCTCGCCGCGGCAGGCGCGCGCCGCGTCCAGCGTGTCCGGACCGGTCACGACGAGGTCGGCGGCGGCGGGGTCGCCCTGCACATCGGCGACGACGCCGACCGAGGAACAGGCGAGCAGCCAGACCGCGGACTGCCAGTGCGCGGGCAGCAGGAGGGCGAGCCGGTCGCCGGGTTCCGCGGCCAGGTCGCCCTGCAGCAGATTGGCTGTCTTGGCCACCCAATTGGCGAAGGTGGCCACCGACAGTTCGACCCGTTCTCCGGTGGCGTCGTCGTAGAAAGTGACCATGGGGCGGGCCGGGTCCGCGGCGAGCGCGGAACGCAGCAGGTCGGCAGGGGTGCGGTCGCTGGCGTTCATCTGCGCAAGGCTACGCGGCCGCGCCGGACGGGACCGGGTGTCACAGGTGTCGCGTACACCGGTTCGGCAGACGGCTCGTCAATTGTGGGGAGATGCCCCAGTAGCCGGAGTTATCGGATTGTGCCCAGGATCGTTCGTATGCGTGCCTTCATTGCATCCGCCATTGGTGTCACCTGTTCGGCAGCCCTCGTACTGCCGCTCGCCGCGCCTGCGGGCGCCGCCCCCGACACCACCGTCACCGCAGAGACCGAGGCCGCCGACCCCGTCGAGGTGCCCGGGTCGACCCAGTCCCTGCCACTCACTGCGCTGCCCACCGCGTCCACGCGGGTGACCGGCGCCCCCACCGAGGCCGCCGCCACCGCCGAACAGGGCCTGCCGCGACGCGACGTCCACCCCTTCTCCCTGGTCGGTGTCGTCTGGGACGACGCCGACGTGGAACTCAACGGCACCGTCCAGGTCCGCACCCGTGCCACCGGCACCACCCACTGGTCGGACTGGCAGGAGCTGGAGACCCACAACGCCGAGCACGGCGCCGACCCCGGCACCGCCGAGCGCGACTCCGGGACCGTCCGCGGCTCCACCGCTCCGCTCTGGGTCGGCGACTCCGACGGGGTCGAGGTCCGGGTGAGCCCCGAAGTGACCGACGTACGGGACCGGGGCAGCGGCGCCAGCGTCCCGCTGCCCGATGGGTTGCGGCTCGAACTCGTCGACCCGGGCAAGGACCCTCAACAACTCCCCGCAGCCGGCCCGGGAGCCGAAGCCGGCGGCGGGGACAGCCGTGCCCCGTCCTCCGAAGCCCTGGTTCTCCCCGCGCTGAGCAAGGCGCAGACCGAGGCGGAGAGCGAGGCCGAGGACGACGTCGCCCCGGGCTCCAAGCCGTACATCGGCCCCCGCCCGAGCATCATCACCCGCAAGGGCTGGGGCGCCGACGAGGAGCTCCGCGAGAGCACCTTCGTGTACACAAAGTCCGTCAAGGCCGCCTTCATCCACCACTCCGCCACGGGCAACAGCTACACGTGTTCGCAAGCGGCCTCGGTCCTTCGCGGTATCTACCGCTACCACGTCGAGAGCAGCGGCTGGCGCGACATCGGCTACAACTTCGCCGTCGACAAGTGCGGAAATATCTACGAAGGACGCGCCGGAGGCGTGACGAAGGCCGTCCAGGGCGCGCACACTCTCGGTTTCAACGCCGACAGCATGGGCATTGCGGTGCTCGGAACCTTCACCACGTCCAAGCCGCCCACCGCAGTGGTGAACGCCGTCGCCGAGCTCACCGCCTGGAAGCTCGGCCTGTTCGGCGCCGACCCCAGGGGCAGCACCACGCTCGTCTCCGGCGGCGGCAACCGGTTCAAGAAGGGAGCGAAGGTCAAACTCAACGTCATCTCCGGCCACCGGGACGGCTTCGTCACCGAATGCCCGGGAGAACGCCTCTACGAGAAGCTCGGCACGGCCCGGACCAGCTCCGCCCGTCTGCAAGGCCGCTGACGACCCGCCGCTGCGGACTCCTGCGGGGCTGCCGGACGGTGGTGAACCGCCCGGTCTGCATACACTGGCCGGCCAAAACCAGGCCCGGCCCCAGCAGGAAGCAGAGACGTGCCGTGACAGAGGCAAAAGAAGCGATTCTCCTGGTCGGCGGCAAGGGCACCCGACTGCGCCCGCTCACGGTGCACACCCCCAAGCCCATGGTTCCGGCGGCCGGTGTCCCGTTCCTCATGCACCAACTGGCGCGGGCGCGGGCCGCCGGGGTCGAGCACATCGTGCTCGCGACCTCGTACCTGGCGGAGGTCTTCGAGCCGTACTTCGGCGACGGCTCGTCGCTCGGCCTGCACATCGAGTACGTCACCGAACGCGAACCGCTCGGCACCGGCGGCGCCATCCGCAACGTGGCGTCCCGCCTCACCTCGGGCCCGGACGAACCCGTGCTCATCTTCAACGGCGACATCCTCACCGGCCTCGACATCCGGGCGCTGGTCACCTCGCACGCCACCTCCGGCGCGGATGTCTCGCTCCACCTCACCCGGGTCGAGGACCCCCGTGCCTTCGGACTCGTACCGACGGACTCCGCGGGCAGGGTGACCGCGTTCCTGGAGAAGCCGCAGACGCCCGAGGAGATCGTCACCGACCAGATCAACGCGGGAACGTACATATTCCGCCGCTCGGTCATCGACACGATCCCGGCCGGCCGACCGGTCTCCGTGGAGCGCGAGACCTTCCCCGGACTGCTCGCCTCCGGCGCGCACCTCCAGGGCATGGTCGATTCCACGTACTGGCTGGACCTCGGCACACCGCAGGCATTCGTACGCGGCTCCGCCGACCTCGTCCTCGGCCGGGCCCCGTCCCCGGCCATCCCCGGCCGGTGCGGCGACCGGCTCGTCCTGCCGACCGCATCCGTCGCCGCCGACGCCAAACTCACCGGCGGTACGGTCATCGGCGAGGACGCCCTGATCGGCGAGGGCGCCCGGATCGACGGCTCCGCGGTACTGGCCGGAGCGGTTGTCGAACCCGGCGCCGTGATAACGGACTCCCTGGTCGGAGCGGGTGCCCGGATCGGCAGCCGTACGGTCCTGGTGGGCGCCGTCATCGGCGACGGCGCCCACGTCGGCGCCGACAACGAACTGCGAGACGGCGTCCGTGTCTGGTGCGGTGCGGTCCTGCCGGACGCGTCGGTCCGTTTCTCGTCGGACGAATGACGGGCTCGCTGCGGCGCGTACCCTCGAAAGGCACCCCCGACGACCGAGGACCTCACCCGTGGCAGGACGATTCGCTCCCCGCAGCGCCCCGCGCACGCCCGTCCCATGCCAGGCGCTGACCGGTCCTGCACCGGAGGCACTGACCCGGGACTGGACCCCGCCGGGCCCGCTCGACCTGCGCCTCGTCCTCGGCCCGCTGCGCCGCGGCCCCGCCGACCCCACGTTCCGCATCGACCGGGACGGCTCGGTCTGGCGGGCCACCCGCACCCCGGCAGGCCCCGGCACGCTCCACATCACCGACCGGGGCGGCCGGATCGAGGCGACGGCCTGGGGCCCCGGCGCGTCCTGGCTGCTGGACCAGCTCCCGACCCTGCTCGGCGCGGAGGACGACCCGGAAGCATTCCGCCCCCGCCACCGCCTGGTCGCCGCGGCCCGGCACCGCCGCCCCGGACTGCGCCTGCTGCGCACCGGTCTGGTGCTGGAGTCGCTGATCCCGTCGATCCTGGAACAGAAGGTCACCACCGACGAGGCCTACCGTGCCTGGCGCCTCCTGGTCCGTACGTACGGCACTCCGGCCCCCGGTCCGGCAGCGGCCCTGTTCGGCACGCACGGCCTGCACGTCATGCCGGACCCGCGCACCTGGTCGCTGATCCCGTCCTGGGAGTGGCACCGCGCCGGCGTCGACGCCAAGCGCTCGGCCACGATCCTGCGCGCGGTACGAGTCGCCCGCCGCCTGGAGGAAGCGGCGACGATGCCCCTCCCCGAGGCCACTGCCCGCCTGGAACTGATCCCCGGCATCGGCCCCTGGACCTCGGCGGAAACCCTCCAACGAGCCAACGGTGCCCCCGACGCGGTCACCGTGGGCGACCTCCACCTCCCCGGCATCATCGGGCACGCCCTGGCAGGCGACAGAAACGCAGACGACGCGGAAATGCTGACGCTCCTCACCCCCTACGAGGGCCAGCGCCACCGAGCCACACGCCTCATCCTGCTCTCGGGCCACACCCCGCCGCGCAGAGCTCCGCGCATGACAAGAGGCGACATCGCCCGCCTCTGAGACCGTTCCTTGGCAGTGAGCGGAAGTGAGTCCGCGCACTGGCGCGCCCCGAACGGTCTTGGGCGCACTGGTCGTCCGCTTTCACCTCCGGGCGGCGACACGGATCCTGTCCGTGGTCCGGTCCCGGAAGGGCGGAGTCCCTCACGACCTGGCCAGATGGGTGCGGTCAGTGGCGACGGGGAGGCCCTGAACCATCTCGCTGGTGGAGCAAGGGCCCCGCACGCCGGCACCGCACCCGGTGTCCCAGCTCGCCCAGTCAGGCTAGCGCGGTCTTCCCGGCCCACCGCAAGCCCATCAACCGACCCTCACACGATCGAGCTAAAACGACCTCGTGCATGCTCCCAGCCAAGCAGCTGTCAACCCCCTCAAACACCCGACCCGGCCTCGCACTCCACGACCAGCCGCGTCACATGCGAGCGCGTCCGGTGCCTGAGGACGAACCGAGCCCGCGGGTCGCGACAAGCCGCACCACTGTTGAGCCCGTCCGGCGATCGAGGACAACGGGGGCCCCGGGGTCGCCCCCGGGCCCCGGGAAGGGGCGGGCAGGGGAAATCCCACCCCGGCCCACCTCACCGCACCGCGACGAACCCCTCCGCACCCCGCTCCGCCCGGGCCGCCGGCGCAACCGCCGGACGCCCGACCGCCACCGCACCCAACGGATCCCACTCCGCCGGCAGATCCAGCACCTCACGCACCACATCGCGGCAGAACATCGTCGACGACACCCACGCCGACCCGAGCTGCTCACCGGCCAGCGCCACCAGGAAGTTCTGAACGCCCGCGCCCGCCGCGACCACGAACATCTCGCGCTCCGCAGCATCCCGTCGCGCGTCCCCGTACGTATGGGCGCCATCCATCACCAGGCACGGCACCGCCAGATACGGCGCCCGGCGCAGCACATCGCCCCGCCGTACCCGCTTGGCGATCGACTCCTCGCTCTTGCCGTCGCGGCGCAGATCCGCGATCCACGCGTCCCGCATCGCGTCGAGCAGCCGGGTCCGCGACTCCTCGGACTCCAGGAGTACGAACCGCCACGGTGTCGTGTGATGCGGCGCCGGCGCCGTCACCGCCGCGGCCACGGCACGCCGTACCGCCGCCGGGTCCACCGGCTCGTCCGTGAACTCCCTGACCGTACGCCGCAGCGTCACGGCTTCCCGCACCGCCTCGGACGTCCCGAGCCGGAACATGTCCTCGGCGGCGACCCGCACCATCGCCCGGGCCCCGGCCTCCGCGTCCGCCGGGTCCACCACATGCGAGAGCCCCCGCACGATCGCGACCGGCAGCCCCTCCGTCTTGCCCTTGACCAGATCACCGGCCGAGGCGAGCTCGTCCGCGGTGGCGACCACGGTGGCGCTCAGCGGATTGCCGTGCGCATCCGTCCCGCCCCGCAGATCGTCCAGCACCCGGACCCCGGCCGCCCCGATGGCGACATCGGTCAGCCCGTTGCGCCACGGCCGCCCGAAGGTGTCCGTGATCAGGACCCCGACCTCGACGCCGAGGGTGTCCCGCAGCCCGTCCCGGATCGTCCGCGCGGAGGCGTCCGGGTCCTCGGGGAGCAGCAGCACCGTCCCGGCGGGGGTGTTCGAGGCGTCGACCCCGGCCGCGGCCATGACCAGTCCCTGCCGGTTCTCGACGATCCGCAGCGTGCCGCGGCGCGCCACCACCCGTACGGTCTCGGCGTCGATCGCCGCCTCCCGGTCGGTGGCTTCGGCGATCCGGCCCTCCGCCTTGGAGACGATCTTCGAGGTGACGAGCAGGACGTCACCGTCGGCCAGCCCCGGCTCGGTGGCGGCGATCAGCTTCGCGAGGTTGTCACCGGCCCGTACCTCGGGCATCCCGGGCAGCGCCCACACCCGGTACGAGGGCGTCCCACCGGCGGCCGCGCCGCTCACGCCCGTACCTCCTCGGCCAGTGCCAGCGCCTGCCGCGCCATCTCGGCGGTCGCGTCCACGTCCGTCATCATCAGCGGCACGGCGCGGCAACGGATGCCCGCGGCCTCCACCTCGTCGACCGTGCCTGCGTCCACCGTGTCGACGAGCCAGCCGTCGAGCAGCCCGGAGCCGTAGTGCCGGGCGACGGCGGCCGCCGTGGACTCGACGCCGACCGCGGCGAGCACCTTGTCCGCCATGCCGCGTACCGGCGCGTCCCCGACGATGGGGGAGATGCCGACGACCGGCACCCCGGCCTCGGCGATCGCCTCCCGGATCCCGGGCACGGCGAGGATGGTGCCGACCGAGACGACGGGGTTGGACGGCGGGAAGAGGATGACGTCGGCGTCGGCGATGGCCTCCAGGACACCGGGCGCCGGCTTCGCCTGCTCGGCACCGACGGGCACGATCGCCTGCGCCTGGACCGAGGCGCGCAGCTTCACCCAGTACTCCTGGAAGTGGATCGCCTTCCGCTCGCCGTCGATGTCGACGGCGACATGCGTCTCGATCCGGTCGTCGGACATCGGCAGCAGCCGGACCCCGGGCTTCCAGCGTGCGCAGAGCGCCTCGGTGACGGCGCTCAGCGGGTAGCCGGCGCCCAGCATCTGCGTACGGACGATGTGGGTCGCGAAGTCACGGTCGCCGAGCCCGAACCATTCGGGTCCCACGCCGTACGCCGCGAGTTCCTCCTTGACGTGGAAGCTCTCGTCGGTACGGCCCCAGCCCTGCTCCTCGTTGATGCCACCGCCGAGGGTGTACATCACGGTGTCGAGGTCGGGGCAGACCTTGAGTCCGAACAGATGGATGTCGTCGCCGGTATTGCCGATCACCGTGATGTCCGTGTCGGGCGCGGCCTGCTTGAGGCCACGCAGAAAACGAGCACCACCGATACCGCCGGCCAGAACCACAATGCGCATGCAGACCAGTCTGTCAGGCGCAGCCTGATCGTTGTGGGGGTGGTGGTGGGCGACGGGTGGGTCTGTCAGGCGCAGCCTGATCGTTGTGCTGTCAGGCGTGTACGGCGTCGGCAGTCTCCGAGGCGCACTGCGCCGCGTGCATGGGCATCTCGGTGAGCCCCGGGTAGTAGATGTGCAGGCTGACGGCCGGTTCGAGGGAGTCGTTGACCACTTCGTGGACGTATCCGGGCGCGAACACGCGCTGAGCGCCGGGGTCCAGCGACCGCATGCCGCGCTCCGTACGCTCGGTCAATTCGCCTTCCAGGACGGTCAGTACGCCGGACGACAGCCCGTGGTCGTGCAGCCCGCTGCCCTGACCGGGGACCCAGCTGAGAAGCCACACCTCGTAACCGAGTGGGGTCTCCCCTGCTCGAGCGGAGCCGAGAGTTTGGGGAACGGTGCGGAGCCGGTGGTACCAGCGGGTGGTCGCGTCGTACTGGACGAGCGGCGCCCACTGCGAGCGGTCGCCGGCGATGCTGCGGGCGAGCCCGACGAACTCGGCCACCGTGGAGGGGTGCTGGCGGGCAGGGCGGAGGAGGTGCTGGACCTCAAGGATGTCGCCGGCGATCTGGAGGTCGCTGTCGCTGTTCATGGGTGCGGTGGTTCCTCGGCAAGTGAGTGCAGGGCAAGAGTGCAGATGCAGAGATCCAGGGGTGTCGCGAGGACCGGGGACCGGGGAGGGACCGGGCAGTCGCCGGGCGAGAAGCCGTTCGACGGGGTTGTCCGGAGAAGGTCGAGGTCCGGAGAAGAGCTGCGACTAGCTGGAGCGCGAAGGCCTCAACAGCTGAGACAGCTGGAACAGCAACAGCGAGCCTGGACAGCGGTGCGGAACCCACGGAGGTGGGTCACGCGCATCACGGAGGTCGCTGGCATGACAGCAAGGGAACCGAGCAAAGCTCCCGTTGTCAACCTGATGCCCGATTTGGCGGTAATGTTTCACCTCATCCGGTTACTCCGGTCGGGGAAAGGTTTGCGCACCCACCGCGCCGGAGATGTGGCGCAACAACGGCGCCCCCAAACGTCGTAGCGGCCTCGTGATCCGACTGTGATCTTGATCGCTTCGGTGATCGAATCGAAACATGGCCGCCCTCCCGGGAGTCTGACTCTGCGATGGACGGGGGCGTGATGAAGCCCATGGCATATGTCAGGTTTTTGGTGATTTGCACACTTTCCGCATAGGCTTGGTTCCGCAGAGTGAATACCGGGCCCAATAGCAGATCTCCGCTTGACTGGCTCGGATCCACACACTTGTAATTTCACTCGTGTCGTTCGGCCGAATCGATAACGGCTGCATCACGGGGACGCAAGAGACAGACGAGGGGCGCACATGACCGAGCTGTTCCAGCAACTGCTGGTCGAGGACGCGGACGAGGAACTCGGCTGGCAGGAGCGCGCACTGTGCGCCCAGACCGATCCCGAGTCCTTCTTCCCCGAGAAGGGCGGATCGACCCGCGAGGCCAAGAAGGTCTGCCTCGCCTGTGAAGTCCGGTCCGAATGCCTTGAGTACGCCCTTTCCAATGACGAGCGGTTCGGTATCTGGGGCGGCCTTTCCGAACGGGAGCGGCGACGCCTGAAGAAGGCCGCTGTCTGACCGCGAGGCCTGCGAAGCAACAGACCGGCGGATTCGCTGGAACCCCCGGCCGCCCGAGCGCCACCGACCGCGCTCCGGACCTCGGCCCCGATGGCCCGCTGCCTGCACCCTGCCCGCAGGCGGCGGGCCATCGCCGTGTCCGCACACCCCCGTACCGCTGCCGGCGCAGCCGCTCCGCCCGTCGCCCTCCGAGCGCCCCCGTTCAACCGCTCGGCGCCACCCCGGTCATCCGTACCGTTAGTGTGGGGCTCCGTCCGAGACGCGCCAACGCCCCGACGGAGCGCGCGTGTACACCGATGCAGCCCCCGGGGGGACGCCCCCCGGACCCGGCCGGAGGGCCCGTACCTCGATGTCCGTGCACAGCCAACCGGCGGCGCCGTACGCGGCCGCCGCCGCCCCAGAGTTCCCCCGGCACGTCGTCACCGCCGTGCTCGTCGCCCACGACGGCGCACGCTGGCTGCCCACCGTGCTGGCCGGGCTGCTCGGGCAGGAACGTCCCGTACAGCAGGTCGTCGCCGCCGACACCGGCTCCGCCGACGACTCCGCGCGGCTGGTCACCGAGGCGCTCGGCGCCGAGCGCGTCCTGCATCTCGCACGCCGTACGAGCTTCGGTACGGCCGTCGACGAGGCGGTCCGCACGGCCGATGAACTCACCCCCGACGACCTGCCGTACCTGAAGCGCCCCAGCTCCTGGGACCCGGTCGCCAGGAGCTGGCGCGACGACGCGTACGACCTGCCCGAACTGCCGCACGGCGAACCGGTGCAGTGGCTCTGGCTGCTCCACGACGACTGCGCACCCGAGCCCGACGCGCTCGCCGAGCTGCTGCGCGTCGTCGAGACCGACCACCACGCCGCGATCGTCGGCCCCAAACTCCGCGGCTGGTACGACCGCAAGCAGCTCCTCGAAGTCGGCGTCTCCATCGCCAACAGCGGACGCCGCTGGACCGGACTCGACCGCCGCGAGCAGGACCAGGGCCAGCACGACCAGGTCCGTACCGTGCTCTCCGTCTCCTCCGCCGGCATGCTGATCCGCCGTGACATCTGGGAGGAACTCGGCGGGTTCGACAGCAGGCTCCCGCTGATGCGTGACGACGTCGATCTCTGCTGGCGCGCGCATGCCGCCGGACACCGGGTCCTTGTCGCCCCCGACGCCGTCCTGCGGCATGCCGAGGCATCCGCCCGGGAACGCCGCCCCATCGACTGCGCCGGACGCTCCGTCGCCTCCCCGCACCGCGTCGACAAGGCCGGCGCCGTCTACACGATGCTCGTCAACGCCCGTGGCAAACAGCTGCCCTGGGTGCTGCTCCGGCTCGTGCTCGGCACCCTGCTCCGTACCCTCGCCTATCTGGTCGGCAAGGTGCCCGGCCAGGCACTCGACGAGGTCGCCGGACTCTTCGGCACCCTGCTGCGCCCCGGCAGGATCCTCGCGGCCCGCCGCAGGCGCGGCAAGGGCGTCGTGGACGCGGCCGAGCTGCGTGGGCTCTTCCCGCCGCCCGGCGCGACCGTCCGCGCCACCGTCGAGCAGGTCGCCGAAAACTTCGGCAGCAGGTCCGACGTCGATTCCGGCGGCTCACGGCACGGCGCCGTCGAGTCCGGGCCGGGCGGTGACGACGCCGACTTCCTGGAGATCGAGCAGTTCGCCCGGCTGAAGCGGATCGGCCGCAAGCCCGGCCCGGTCCTCTTCGCCGTCCTGCTCCTCGTCTCCCTCGTCGCCTGCCGCGGCCTCCTCGGCGGCGGCGCACTGGCGGGCGGCGCGCTGCTGCCCGCACCCGCGGACGTCTCCGACCTGTGGGGGCGGTACGCGGACGGCTGGCACCCGGTCGGAACCGGCGGCACCCAGACCGCACCGCCCTACCTCGCCGTGCTCTCCGCCCTGTCCGCGCTGTTCCTCGGCTCGACCGGCTTCGCGCTCACGCTGCTGCTCGTCTGCTCGGTCCCGCTCGCCGGACTCACCGCGTACTTCGTCTCCCGCCCGCTGCTCGAATCACGACTGCTGCGGGCCTGGGCGAGCATCGCGTACGCCTTCCTGCCCGCCGCGACCGGCGCCCTCGCGACCGGCCGCCTCGGCACCGCCGTACTGGCGATTCTGCTTCCGCTGATCACCCGCGCCGCCGTCTCCGCGTGCGGGATGCCCGGCCACGGGGACACCCGCGGCAGCTGGCGCGCCACCTGGGCGTACACCCTGCTCCTCACCCTCGCGATGGCCTTCACGCCCATCGTCTGGCCGCTCGCTGTCGTCCTCGGCATCGGCGTCCTCGTGCTGCGCCGCGACGACATCGCCGCCTACGGTCTCCGCTTCCTCGCCACGATCGGCACCCCGCTGCTGGTCCTCGCCCCGTGGTCGCTGTCGCTGCTCAGCAGCCCCGCCTCGTTCCTGACCGAGGCGGGCCTGGACTTCGGTACGGGTACGGCCTCCGCACTCGACCTGCTCGGGATCAGCCCCGGCGGCCCGAAGGCCGCGGGCGGCGTGCTGCTGCTCGGCATCGTGCTCGCGGCGCTGGCCGCACTGCTGCGCGGGGAGCGGCAGTTCGCGATCCGTGCCGCCTGGGCCGTTGCGCTTGTCGCCCTGGTCTTCGCCGGGCTCGCCAACGGCTCCGGCTGGGCCGGGCCCGCCACCCTCGTCTACGGCATCGCGCTGATCACCGCCGCGCTCGTCGGCGCGGACGGTGCCCGGGTACGCGTCGCCGGGCTCAGCTTCGGCTGGCGCCAGCCCGTCGCCGCCCTGATCGCCCTCGCCGCGGTGCTGGCCCCCGCGCTGGCCGCCGCCGGCTGGATGATCGGCGGCGCCGCAGGCCCGCTGGAGCGCCGTGACCCGGTGCAGGTCCCCGCGTTCGTCGCGGAAGAGAGCAGCACCCGCGACCAGCCGCGCACCCTGGTCCTGGGCGGCAGCTCGCCCGCCTCTGTCGCGTACACCCTGGTCCGCGGCTCCGGCGCGCGGCTCGGCGACGCGGAACTGGCCGAGTCGGGTGGCTCCAACAGCCACCTGGACAAGGTGGTCGCCAACCTGGTCGCGGGCTCGGGCGCCGACCAGGGCAGCCAGCTCAGTGGCTTCGCGATCCGTTACGTACTCGTACGGGACGGCGCGCCGCGCGAGATGAGCCGGGTGCTCGACGCGACCCCGGGTCTGAGCCGGCTGAGCCAGCTCGACGGCAGCGCGCTGTGGCGCGTGGACCGTCAGGTCGCCCGCATCATGATCGTCCCGTCCGGCGCCGGCGGCGAACAGCTGCCCGTCGGCTCCCGGCCGGTCGAGGCGCACTCCAGGATTCCCGCGGGCGGCTCCGGCCGCGTCCTGCGGATCGCCGACGCCGCGGACCCCGGCTGGAAGGCCACGCTGAACGGCCGGGCCCTGACCGCCAGGACCGTGGACGGCTGGGCACAGGGCTTCGAGCTGCCCACCGAGGGCGGCACGCTGGACCTCACGTACGAGGCGCCGATCACCCACACCGCGTGGATCTGGGCCCAGGCCGCGCTCGGCGTGGTCCTGCTGGTCCTGGCTCTGCCGGGCCGCCGCCGGGAGATCGACGACGACCTGCCCGAGGCGGACCTGACGGTTCCGGCCGAGCCGGTCGCGGGCGAGGGACGCCGGGCGCGCCGACTGCGCGCCGCCGCTGAGGCGGAGGCGGAGGCGGCATCCGAGGACGCCGAGCCGACGCCGGACGAGGCAGGGCAGAACATCCCCGCGCAGCAGTCGGCCGACCCCTACGCCGAGCGGTCCGAAGCACAGGACCCGTACGGCGAGCAGTCCGGGGCACAGGACCCGTACGCCCAACCCGACGACGGCCACTACGCCCCCGTACCGCAGCAACAGCAGTACGGCGAGTGGGACACCCAGCAGTACCAGGGCGCCGACTACACGCAGTACCAGGGCGAGCAGCAGCAGGCTGCAGCCGATCCCTACCAGCAGGGCACCGCCCCGGCGTACGACCCGTACGGCTACGCGCAGCAGCAGTACGACCAGAACCAGGGCCAGTACAACCAGAACCAGGGCCAGTACAACCAGGAACAGGGCCAGTACGACCAGAGCCAGGGCGCTTACGACCAGGGCCAGTACAGCCAGTACGCCCCGCAGCCCCCGTACGACCCACAGGCCCCCTACACCGCACAGCCCCCGTACGACCCGCAGAACCCCGACGAGAACCCCGCCCCGGCCCGGAACCCGTGGCCGACCGGTAACGCATCGCGAGGCGAGTCCGAGTGAAGTCCACCAGCCTGTCCCTCATCGCGGGCACCGTAGCCCTCGCCGCCGTCACCGGGTTCGCCGCGCTCACCGCGCCGGGCGACGCGGATGCGGGCGAGGCGAAAGCCGCCGCACGGCTGCCGGTGGAGCGGTCCAGTCTGCTCTGCCCGGCGCCCGGCCTCTCGGACCTCGCGGAGACGACGTACACGTCCTTCACCCCGGCGGCCGGCAGCGGCGGAGCGGCAGGCGCCGCCGAACTGATGCCGTCCGTCTCCACCAGGGCGGACGCGGGCGACGACACCACCGCCGAGACGGACGGGAAGAAGGACAAGAGTAAGAAGGCGGACTCCGACAAGCCGGTCGTCTCCCTCAAGAAGCCGGGCAGACCGGCCACCGCCGAGGCGTCCGGCTCCGACGCCCCGGCCCTGGTCGGCACCGCCACCGGCGAGCTGGCCCCCGGCTGGACCACGCAGCAGACCACCACGGTCAGCGCGGGCGCCACCCGCGGCCTGCTCGGGGTCAGCTGCACCGGCCCCGACACGAACTTCTGGTTCCCGGCCGCCAGCACCGCGAAGTCCCGCGAGGACTACGTCCACCTCACCAACCCGGACGACACGGCCGCGGTGGCCGACATCGAGCTGTACGGGCCGGACGGCTCGCTCAAGTCCGATGTGGGGGAAGGCATCACGGTCCCGGCCAGGTCCAGCGTTCCGGTCCTGATCTCCACCCTGACCAGCGAGGCGGCCGACGACGTGACCGTCCACGTCACCACGCGTACCGGCCGGGTCGGCGCCGTCGTCAGGGCAGCGGACAACGAGACCGGCAGCGACTGGCTCGCCGCCTCCGTCGACCCGACCGGCACCCTCGTCCTCCCCGGCATCCCGGCGGACGCCACGGACGTCCGGCTGGTGGCCTTCGCCCCCGGCGACGACGACGCGGATCTGAACGTGAAGCTGCTGGGCAAGAGCGGTGCGATCTCACCGGCCGGACACGAGGATCTTCACGTCAAGTCGAACATGACCGCAGGCGTCGACCTGAAGGACATCACCAACGGGGAAGCGGGTTCCCTGCTGCTGACCCCGGCGGAGAGCGGACGGGCCACTCCGGTGGTGGCGGCGCTGCGCGTGGTCCGCGGCACCGGCGACAAGCGGGAGGTCGCGTACATACCGGCGACCGGGCCGGTGGGCGCACAGGCCACCGTGGCCGACAATCGGGCGAAGGGCTCGATCCTTTCCCTCACCGCTCCGGGCACCACCGGGAAGGTGAAGGTCACGGCCTCAGCGGGCAGCGAGGGCGGCGAACAGACCGTCCAGACGTACACGGTCAAGGCCAGTACGACGATCGCCGTCACCCCGCCGGTACCGGCCGGGCTCAAGGGCAGCTACGCGCTGACGATCGAGACGGAGTCGGGCGGTCCGGTCCATGCCGCGCGCACCCTGTCCCTTCCGGAGGGCGGCATCCCGATGTTCACGGTGCAGACGCTGCCGGACGACGGCGGAACGGTCGAGGTACCCGACGCCGAACAGGACCTCTCGGTCCTGGACGACTGAGCAACGGGTTCGGGGCAGGCCGAGGCCGGCCCGCCCCGAACACCCAGGGCCTCTCGTTCGGATCATGCTGGGCTCGCGAGATCTGCAGCCTGATCCGGACGACAGGACCTGATGCCCCTCCCGGCAAGCTCTGCCCCGTCGCGCCGCCCGGCACGCCCGCTCGCCGAGTTGGCCACAAGCCCTGGTAGCTCCGCTACAAGGACGTCCGGTACAAGGACGTCCGGCCGCCTTGCTTCGCACGCACCGGACGACGCTCCCTATGGGGCAGACATTGCCGGTCACGGCACTGGTGCCCCTCCCGGCAAGCTTTGCCGGGCACGGCACTAGTCCTGCCCATAGCGCGGATCCACTGACTCCGGTGACAGCCCGAGCAACTCCGCGACCTGCTCGACCACGACCTCATGCACCAGCAGCGCACGCTCGTCGCGGTTCTTGGTACGGATCTCGACGGGGCGCCGGTAGATGACGATCTGCGCGGGCCGGTCCTTCTCCGCGGACACCGCACGCCCCAGCGGTACGGTCTCCGTCTGCGGCCCCGGCACATCGAGGACCATGAAGTCGACATCGGCCAGCTGAGGCCAGCGCCGCTCCAGCCGCTCCACCGAGTCCTGTACGAGATCACGGAAGTTCTCCGCCCTGGTGGCCGAGAGCGGCACCTGGGGCGGGGCGACGGGTCCGCGCATGCCGCGGCCATGGCGGTCACGACGGCGCGGTCGCGGCTCGGACCGCGGCTCGGACGGGTGGGGCGGTGGTACAGGACTGTCCATCACCGACGCAGCCTAACCCTCTGCGGAGCAGCCGGATCGCCCGTCACCGGCAGCACAGCGGCATGTCCGCACTTGAACATTCCGGCCAAGCTTGAGCCCGTTTCAGGCCCGGTCCGCGACCGCGGATCTCCTACGTATTGACAGCTTATGCACCGAGTGGTGACCGAAATCGTTGCCGTTGCGACCTGCGCTTCCCTCTTCCCGCGCAGGTCAGGCCAGTTGCCCGAAAGGCGGTTGTGCCGGAGGTCACAGTGCGACACGGTGGGGTGACCTGAGGGAGAGTCGTCGCAGCCCGCTCAAGAGTGCGGTACCGTCCAACATCGTGAGCCCTGTACGTCGCTGTTCGCGCACCGCGTGCGGCCGCCCTGCCGTCGCGACACTGACGTACGTCTATGCCGACTCGACTGCGGTCCTCGGCCCGCTCGCCACCTACGCCGAGCCCCACTGCTACGACCTCTGTGCCGAGCACAGTGAGCGACTGACCGCGCCACGCGGCTGGGAAGTCGTCCGGCTCACCGATCCCTCTGCGCCCACGCGCCCCAGCGGTGACGACCTCGAAGCACTCGCCAACGCCGTGCGGGAAGCGGCGCGTCCGCACGACCGCGCGGCGGAGGCAAGAGGCGGCGGCCCGCACGCCGCGGACCCGATGGAGGTCGCGCGCCGCGGTCACCTGCGGGTCCTGCGCTCGCCCGACTCCTGAAGCGGTCGATCACCGAACGACCACATCCCCGACGGGCGCGCGGACCGGCCGGGTAGTTTGGGCGGTCCGCAGAAAACTCAGGAGGACAAGCCCGTGACTGCTGATCTGTCGCAGATCGTGAAGGCGTACGACGTGCGCGGAGTCGTGCCCGACCAGTGGGACGAATCGCTGGCCGAGCAGTTCGGGGCGGCGTTCGTCGAGGTGACGGACGCGGAGGCGATCGTGATCGGCCACGACATGCGCCCGTCGTCGCCCGGCCTCTCGGCGGCGTTCGCGCGCGGCGCGGCGGCACGCGGTGCGGACGTCACCCTGATCGGCCTCTGCTCCACCGACCAGCTGTACTTCGCCTCCGGCAGCCTCGGCCTGCCCGGGGCGATGTTCACCGCCTCGCACAACCCGGCGCAGTACAACGGCATCAAGCTGTGCCGGGCGGGCGCCGCACCGGTCGGGCAGGACAGCGGGCTCACCGAGATCCGCACCCTGATCGAGAAGTGGGCCGAACAGGGCGTACCGCAGCCGGTCGCCACGCCCGGCACCGTCACGGACCGCGACACCCTCACCGACTACGCGGCCCACCTGCGGTCCCTGGTCGACCTGACGGCCATCCGCCCGCTGAAGGTCGTGGTCGACGCGGGCAACGGCATGGGCGGCCACACCGTCCCCACCGTCTTCGAGGGACTCCCGCTCGACGTCGTCCCCATGTACTTCGAACTGGACGGCACGTTCCCCAACCACGAGGCCAACCCCCTCGACCCGAAGAACCTCGTCGACCTCCAGGCCCGGGTGCTGGCCGAGGGCGCCGACCTGGGCCTCGCCTTCGACGGCGACGCGGACCGCTGCTTCGTCGTCGACGAACGCGGCGCGGGCGTCTCCCCGTCCGCGATCACCGCCCTGGTCGCGGCGCGCGAGCTCGCCCGCAACGGTGGCAAGGGCACCGTCATCCACAACCTGATCACGTCCTGGTCGGTCCCCGAGGTGGTCCGCGAACACGGCGGCACCCCCGTCCGTACCCGCGTCGGCCACTCCTTCATCAAGGCGGAGATGGCCGAACACGGCGCGATCTTCGGTGGCGAACACTCCGCGCACTACTACTTCCGCGACTTCTGGAACGCCGATACGGGCATGCTCGCCGCCCTCCACGTCCTCGCCGCCCTCGGCGGCCAGCCGGGCTCGCTCTCCGAACTGGTCGCCCAGTACGACCGCTACACCGGCTCCGGAGAGATCAACTCCACGGTCGACGACCAGCCGGCCCGCACGGCAGCGGTACGCGCACTCTTCGAGGCGTGCGAGGGCATCACGCTCGACGAACTGGACGGCCTGACGGTCACGGCACCGGACTGGTGGTTCAACCTCCGGGCCTCCAACACGGAACCCCTGCTGCGCCTGAACGTCGAGGCCCGCGACGAGGGGACGATGAGGGCGGTACGCGACGAGGTCCTGGCCCTGGTCCGCGTGTAGGTCCACTCCCGGCCCTCCTGGGCGAGCGTCCGGCCCGTCCGGCGTCAGGGAACCGGACGGGGCCGGGACGGAGCACCGGTTTCGGGAAGGGGCGAGCCCGCCGCAGGCGCACCACCCGCCGGCCCCGACCCGCACCGCAACCCCATGCACACCACATCGCCTCACCCGCCCCACCGGCTCCGGGGTGGGCCGCGCCCCCGTCACCCCGGCGGTAGGCTGACGACGCCTGATCCGCGTGAACCGGACACACACGTTCGAATGCCCGAAGGGACCCACCCCATGCCGCTCGAAGCCGGCCTCCTGGAGATCCTTGCCTGCCCGGCCTGCCACTCCCCGCTGGACGACCGCTCGGCAGCCGACAGCCCTGAGCTGGTCTGCACCGGCACGGACTGTGGCCTGGCCTACCCGGTACGGGACGGCATCCCCGTCCTCCTCGTCGACGAGGCCCGCCGCCCCGCGTAACAGCGAGTCACGGGACCGCCGTCACCCACCGCATCGGCGACCCCGCCCCGTACACCGCAGACCTCACGCTGAGCAGCACGTGATCGGAGGCCCGTCCCCATGCTCGACGAGTCGTTGCTCGACGCCCCGGAAGCACTGGCCCGAGCCGACCGCCGCGGTCTGCTCCGTGGCGCCGCCGAGGCCGGGGCGCGTGTCCGTACCGCCGCCCGGTATGCCGCGGAGGCCGGGATCACCGAACTGACCCCGGAGGGCCGCCCCCGCGCCGTCCTGGTCGCCGGCTCCGGCACCGCCGCATTCGGCGTCGCCGACCTGATCGCCGGACTGGCGGGCGCCTCGGCCCCCGTCACCCGTATCCCCCCTTCCGGCGTCGCACCCGCCGCGGGCGCGATGCGCTGGACGCTCCCCGGCTGGGCCGGCTCCGTCGACCTGCTGCTGATCGCCACGGCCGACGGCGCCGAACCGGGCCTCGCCCTCCTCGCCGAACAGGCGTACCGGCGCGGCTGCACGGTCGTCGCCGTCGCCCCGCACCGGTCCCCGCTGCGCGAGGCGGTCGACGGGGTGCACGGCCTCGTCGTACCGATGGCGTCCGCCCCGCACGGCGAGTACGACGCCGAGACCTCGGCCGCGGGCCCCGGCACGCTCTGGGCCCTGTTCACGCCGCTGCTCGCCCTGCTCGACCGGGTCGGCCTGGTCACTGCAACCCCCGAGGCACTGCAGAGCGTCGCCGACCGCCTCGACCGCACCGCCGAACGCTGCGGCCCGGCCATTGCCACGTACAGCAACCCGGCCAAGACCCTCGCTGCCGAACTCGCCGACAGCCTGCCCCTCATCTGGACGGAGGGCGACGCCGCAGGACCGGTCGGGCGACGCTTCGCCGCCGTCCTCGCCGAACTGTCCGGCCGCCCGGCCATCGCCGCCGAACTCCCCGAGGCGCTCCCCGCCCACGGGGCACTGCTGGCGGGCACCTTCGCCGCCGGCGCCGACCCCGACGACTTCTTCCGCGACCGGGTCGACGAGACGGAGCCCCTGCACGCCCGGGTCGTCCTGCTCCGGGACCGGCCCACCGGCGGCTTGAGCGCCGCCCCGGCCGCCCGCGAACTCGCCCTCGGCCACGACACGGCGATCAGCGAACTCGAACCGGAAGAGGGCACCGAACTCGAAGCCCTCGCCGAACTCCTCGCAGTCACCGACTTCGCCGCCGTCTACCTGTCCCTGGCGTCGGCAGCTCATCCCTGACCCGCTCCACCGCATCGCACGATCCCCGCATCTCACGAGGACGAAGAATCTCCATGGACCGGCTCTCCAACACCGTGCGCCCTTACGCCTGGGGCTCCACCACCGCCATCCCCGAATTGCTCGGCATCGCCCCCACCGGCGAACCCCAGGCCGAGATGTGGATGGGCGCCCACCCCGGAGCCCCCTCCCGCCTCACCCGTACAGCAGGCACCGAGCAGCCCCTCACCGACATCATCGCCGCCGACCCCGAGCGTGAACTGGGCCTGGCCACCGTCGAGAAGTTCGGCCCCCGCCTCCCCTTCCTCCTCAAGCTGCTCGCCGCGGGCGCCCCCCTCTCCCTCCAGGTCCACCCCGACCTCGCGCAGGCCAAGAAGGGGTACGAGGACGAGGAGCGTCGGTCCGTCCCGATCGACGCACCCCACCGCACGTACAAGGACGCCAACCACAAGCCCGAACTGATCTGCGCGCTCACTCCCTTCGAAGGCCTCTGCGGTTTCCGCCGGCCCACCGAGGCTGCCGAGGCGATGGCGGCGCTCGGCGTCGACTCCCTCAAGCCGTACGTCGACCTGCTCGGAGCCCACCCCGAAGAGGCGGCGCTCCGCGAAGTGCTCACGGCGATCCTCTCCGCCGACCCCGCGGAGATGGCGGAGACGGTCACCGCGGCGGCGGCCGCCGCCGAACGCCTCGGCGGCGCCCACGCCCTGTACGCCCGCATCGCACACCACTTCCCCGGCGACCCGGGTGTCATCGCTGCGATGCTGCTGAACCATGTACACCTCCAGCCCGGCGAAGCCCTGTTCCTCGGCGCCGGCGTCCCGCACGCCTACCTCGGCGGCCTCGGTGTCGAGATCATGGCCAACTCGGACAATGTGCTGCGCTGCGGACTGACGCCCAAGCACATCGACGTCCCCGAACTCCTCGGAGTCGTCCGCTTCGAGGCGACCGACCCCGGCATCCTGCGCCCCGAGGCGTCTCCCTCCGGCGAGGAGCTGTACGAGACCCCGGTCGACGAATTCCGGCTGTCGCGCTACGACCTCTCACCCGGCGCCGCCCCCGTGGACCTGACCAGGTCCGCCCCGCAGATCCTGCTCTGCACCGCCGGTGCGCCCCGCGTCGGCACGCTCGACCTCGCCCCCGGCGGCTCGGTCTTCGTGCCGTCGGACGAATCGGTCGAAGCGTCCGGTACCGGCACACTGTTCCGCGCCACAGTGGTGGCCTGACGTACCGTCCGAATCAGCGGCTGCAACAATGTCCGGCCGTACCGCGGCGCCAGGGCCGCAGCATTGACGAAGGGACACAGGCACCCATGAGTGCGTCAGGCGGAACCAAGGCGATCGTGGCGGCGCTCGGCGCCAATCTCGCGATCGCAGTGGCCAAATTCGTGGCGTTCCTGTTCAGTGGCTCGTCGTCGATGCTCGCGGAGAGCGTCCACTCGATCGCCGACTCGGGCAACCAGGGGCTGCTGCTGCTCGGCGGCAAGAAGGCCCAGCGCGAAGCCACCCCCCAGCACCCCTTCGGCTACGGCCGTGAGCGCTACATCTACGCCTTCCTCGTCTCCATCGTCCTGTTCTCGGTCGGTGGCATGTTCGCGGTGTACGAGGGTTACGAGAAGGTCCGGCACCCGCACGAGATCGAGGCCTGGTACTGGCCGGTCGGCGTACTGGTCTTCGCGATCATCGCCGAGGGCTTCTCCTTCCGGACCGCCATCAAGGAGTCCAACGAGACCCGGGGCGAGCTCACCTGGACCCAGTTCGTCCGCCGGGCCAAGGCCCCCGAGCTCCCCGTCGTCCTCCTGGAGGACCTCGGCGCCCTGATCGGTCTGGCCCTCGCCCTCGGCGGTGTGGGCCTGGCCCTCGCCACCGGCAACGGCGTCTGGGACGGCATCGGCACCCTCTGCATCGGCATCCTGCTGATCATCATCGCGATCGTCCTCGCCGCCGAGACGAAGTCGCTGCTGCTCGGTGAGGCCGCCGGCACCGACCAGGTCGACAAGATCAAGGCCGCGGTCGTCGACGGCGAAACCGTCACCCGCATCATCCACATGCGTACGCTCCACCTCGGCCCGGAGGAACTGCTGGTCGCCGCGAAGATCGCCGTCCAGCACGACGACACCGCCACCGAGGTCGCCAACGCCATCAACGCCGCCGAGTCCCGCATCCGCGAAGCCGTCCCGATCGCCCGGGTCATCTACCTGGAACCGGACATCTTCAACGAGACGGCCGCCGCCACGGGCACCAATCCGGCCACGGCCCCCGACACCGACCCGGCCGATTCCGGCCACTGACCCTCCCGATCCTTCTTCCGACCGCTCCCGGCCCCGAGTGGGCTGGGAGCAGCTGGGCCGATCGGTGTAGATTCGATGCCAGTGTCAGACGTCGCTGCTGATGGCGGTCGGCCGCTCCGCTCCTGCGGACCGGGCGAGGGAGAGAGGGCCTCCGACGGACTGCGCTGCGAGCGCCCGGGCATTCGTGTGCCCGCCGCCGCAGAGCCAAGCCCTACCCACCCTCGACCCCATTACGAGGAGCAGCCCGTTATGACGACGGTCGCCAGTCGACAGGACTTCAAGGTCGCCGACCTCTCCCTCGCGGAGTTCGGCCGCAAGGAGATCACGCTCGCCGAGCACGAGATGCCCGGCCTGATGTCGATCCGCAAGGAGTACGCCGCCGCACAGCCGCTCGCCGGCGCCCGCATCACCGGCTCGCTGCACATGACCGTGCAGACCGCCGTGCTGATCGAGACCCTGGTCGCCCTCGGCGCCCAGGTCCGCTGGGCCTCCTGCAACATCTTCTCCACCCAGGACCACGCCGCCGCAGCCATCGCCGTCGGCCCGAACGGCACCCCGGACACCCCCGCCGGCGTCCCGGTCTTCGCCTGGAAGGGCGAGACGCTGGAAGAGTACTGGTGGTGCACGGAGCAGGCCCTGACCTGGCCGAACACCCCCACCGGCGGCCCGAACATGATCCTCGACGACGGTGGCGACGCCACCCTCCTCGTCCACAAGGGCGTCGAGTTCGAGAAGGCCGGAGCGGCCCCGGACCCGTCGACCGCGGACAGCGAGGAGTACGGCCACATCCTCACCCTGCTGAACCGCACCCTCGGCGAGGCCCCGCAGAAGTGGACCCAGCTGGCGTCCGAGATCCGCGGCGTCACCGAGGAGACCACGACCGGTGTGCACCGGCTGTATGAGATGCACCGCGACGGCACCCTCCTCTTCCCGGCGATCAACGTCAACGACGCCGTCACCAAGTCCAAGTTCGACAACAAGTACGGCTGCCGCCACTCCCTGATCGACGGCATCAACCGCGCCACCGACGTCCTGATCGGCGGCAAGACCGCCGTTGTCTGCGGCTACGGCGACGTGGGCAAGGGCTGCGCGGAGTCCCTCCGCGGCCAGGGCGCCCGCGTGATCATCACCGAGATTGACCCGATCTGCGCGCTCCAGGCGGCAATGGACGGCTACCAGGTCGCCACCCTCGACGACGTCGTCGCCCAGGCCGACATCTTCGTCACCACGACGGGCAACAAGGACATCATCATGGCCGCCGACATGGCCAAGATGAAGCACCAGGCGATCGTCGGGAACATCGGCCACTTCGACAACGAGATCGACATGGCCGGTCTCGCCAAGATCGACGGCATCGTCAAGGACGAGGTCAAGCCGCAGGTCCACACGTGGACGTTCCCCGACGGCAAGGTCATCATCGTGCTGTCCGAGGGCCGCCTGCTGAACCTGGGCAACGCCACGGGCCACCCCTCGTTCGTCATGTCCAACTCGTTCGCGGACCAGACCCTGGCCCAGATCGAGCTGTTCACCAAGCCCGAGGAGTACCCGACCGACGTCTACGTGCTGCCCAAGCACCTCGACGAGAAGGTCGCCCGCCTCCACCTCGCCGCCCTCGGCGTGAAGCTCACGACGCTCCGCCCCGAGCAGGCCGCCTACATCGGCGTCGAGGTCGAAGGCCCGTACAAGCCCGACCACTACCGCTACTGATCCGGCGCTGATCCCGTCCGTCAGCGGCGCAGTTCTGGACCAGCCGGTGACCGGTCCAGAACTGCCCTGACGGACGGACCAGCCCCACCTTCAGCAGCAGATACGAGCGCAGGCCCCCGCACCCCCGTGTCGGGGGCCTGCGTCGTACCGCACCCGCACAGCCCGAGGAACCCGAAGGACCCCATGCCCCGCGGCCGTTATTCGCTCCACGATCCCCACGACCACACCCCCCTCGGCCAAGAACATTTCCAATGCGCCCCAGGCCCCTCCGGCTGGCGCTACGTCTCCCGGACCACCGCCCCCTCGGGCGATCACCTGGGCTCCGTCGACCTCACCCTCGACGAACTCGGCCGCCCCGTTCGCCTCGAACTCCACGCCGCGAGCTGGCAGATCCGAGGAGCCGCCCTCGAAGGCGTCACCTGGGTCCGCACCGACCCGACCGGTACCCATGCCACCGAGGGCAATGTCCGCGCCCACGCCTTCACCGGCACCTCCCCGGCATTCCTCGTCGCGACCTCACGACTGCTGCGCCTCACCCCCGGTTCCCCCGCGACCCGCGTCCGCCTCGTCGCCTTCACGGACCCGGTCCTCGCCCCCCGTACCGTCGACCAGTCCTGGGCCCTGGTGAACAGTGAAGCGCACGCCACTGACAGTGGCCCCCTGATGGTGGACGAATACCAGGTCAGCGCCCTGGACACGGGTGAACAGCACACCGTCCACATCGCCGGCGACGTGGTCCTCTCGGCCCCCGGCATCGAGCTCGAAGAGCTGGAATCCCCGCCCTCCCCTCGCTGAGACCGGCCGGCAATTGGGGGCGGCGTCACGGGGCTGGGGCACGCACCTCGCGGCGTTGTCGTCCATCGCCATGGCTTCGCCATGGCTCAGTCCTCCGCCTTGCGATGCACGCACCCCAGCCCCGCTCCTTCACCCACCCCCCAATTGCCGGTCGGTCTAAGCAGGCGGCGCAAACCCAGTGCCCGGAGTCCGCACCGGGGACCTGGCCGCCCCGGAAACCCCAGAAGCCCCAGGGTTAGCGGGTTCCACAGGAGCCAGCCACTCCATGGACCCCGACGCAGCCCGCACGCCCCCCGGGCCCTCCACGCCGCTCTGTCCGTCCACAGGCGGGCCCCCGACCTCCGGGGAAACTCTCTGCGCAGCGGCGAACACCCGCCGCGCATCCCGTGCCTGCCGCTCGTTCACCACGCCGGCCAGATACGCCGCAGTCGGTACCCCTTCCGGAACGGGAACCCCCGTACGCGCGGCCAGCTCCCCACTCAGCCGCGTGGCCATCGACCACCCCACCTCCGCATCGAGCTGGTTCATCCGCGTCAGGTACTGCCGTATCGCCAGCCACAGCTCGTCCGGCACCGCCGACAGATCAAGCCCGGCGAACCGCCCGACCACCCACGGCGGCGGAGGCGGCACGGCGACACCCCGCCCCGCCGGCACCCGTTCCCGTACGACGAGCGTCCCCGCGAAGACATCCCCGAGCCGCCGCCCCCGGGCCGACACCAGCGACGCGATGGATGCGACGACCCCGAGCGTCATCAGGATCTCGACGACCCCCATCGCCCCGCGCACCAGCGCGTGCCGGAACCGGATCGGCCCGCCGTCGTCCCGCACCACCCGGAGCCCGCACGCCAGCTTCCCCAGCGAACGGCCGTGGCTGAGCGTCTCCACCGCGATGGGCCCGCCCACCAGCACGAGCAGAAACGTGGCGACGGCAATGGCCGCGCTCGCCGCCTCGTCCAGCGTCACTGTCGTGACGGTCAGCCCGACCGACACCAGGATGAAAACCGTCCACACCACGACAAGATCGATCGCCAGAGCCAGCGCCCGACTCGGCAGTTTCGCCGGCCTCAGCCCCAGCACGACCGCGTCCCCGGTCACAAGCTCACTCATTGCCGCCCACCCTTCGCCGACCTTCCCTGCCCCTCGGGAGCTCAGTCTGCCAAGCTGACCCGCAGCGCGCCGCATTAGTACGGACCCGTACGCACCCATGCCTGGAGCAGCAGCCGACCATGGATCTCGACGTCTTCGTGACAGCCCACCGCACCGAGTGGGACCGCCTGGACCACCTTCTGCACCGCGGGCGCCGTCTCACCGGCACCGAGGCCGACGAACTCGTCGCCCTTTATCAGCGGACGGCCACCCATCTCTCACTGATCCAGTCCAGCGCCCCGGACCCGATGCTCACCGCGCGCCTCACCCAGCTCGTGGCCCGCGCCCGGTCCACGGTGACGGGCACCCGCCGGGCCACCTGGCGCGACGCCACCCGCTTCCTGACCGCCGGCTTTCCCGCAGCGGTCTACCGCTCCAGGCACTGGTGGATTCCCACGGCCGTCCTCTCGACGCTCCTGGCCGCACTCATGGGCTGGTGGATCGGCACCCACCCGGAGGTCCAGGCGGCGATCGCCGCCCCTGAAGACCTCCGCCGCATGACCAGCCCCGGAGGGGAGTACGAGACGTACTACTCCAGCCACCCGGCCGCTTCGTTCGCCGCCCAGGTCTGGACGAACAATGCTCAGGCTGCCGCGATGTGTCTGGTCCTGGGGGCGTTCCTCTGCTTGCCGGTGATCTGGATCCTCTTCGTGAACGTACGCAACCTCGCAGTCGGCATCGGCCTGATGTCGTCGGCCGGCCGACTCGACACCTTCCTCGGCCTGGTCCTCCCGCACGGCCTGCTCGAACTCACCGCGGTATTCGTCGCAGCCGGTACAGGTCTCCGCCTCGGCTGGACGGTCATCGACCCCGGCCCGCAGACCCGCCGCTCCGCCCTCGCGCAGCAAGGCCGAGCCGCCATCGGCATGGCCATCGGTCTGGCCCTGGTCCTGTTCGTCTCGGGCGTGATCGAAGGTTTCGTCACCCCGTCGGGTCTCCCCACCTGGGCCCGTATCGCCATCGGTATCGCTGCCGAGCTGGGGTTTCTCGCGTACGTCTACATACTCGGCGGCCGCGCGGCCCGAGCCGGCGAGGCAGGAGACCTCGACGCCACCGAGCGAAGCGCCGAGCTCCCAGCCGCTGCCTGATGTGCGTATGACCCCGCTGACCTGCTAGTCTTCCCCTCGCCCCAAAAAACCATTGACATGGTGGACATGGGGAGGTAGATTCAAACGGTTGAGTCGGACTTGACAGGTTCGAGCCCAACGGCTAGCATTTACCTTGCTCTCAACGGAAACCGAGTTTCCGCAGAGCCATTGATTCCCTTATCTCGAGCAATGAAGCCGATTAGATCGGCCGAAATGCTTCTGATAAAGTCGAATCCGCCGAAAGGCAAAGGCCACTCCAGCGGCCACCGGAATCAAATTCGGACCGGAAACGGAAACGAAAAAGAGTCTGGTAAGGTTGGAACCGTCGGAAAGGGAAACGCGAAAGCGAAGAACTGGAAAGCGCAGTAACAAATCTTCTGCTTCGCAGAGGGCCCGCTTCGACCGGGAATCGGACACGAAAGAGTCTGATAGAGTCGGAAACGCAAGACCGAAGGGAAAGCCCGGAGGAAAACCCGAGAGGGTGAGTACAAAGGAAGCGTCCGTTCCTTGAGAACTCAACAGCGTGCCAAAAGTCAACGCCAGATATGTTGATACCCCGGCCTGCTTCGGCAGGTTCGAGGTTCCTTTGAAAGTCCTGCCGGGCCTCACGGTTCCGGTAGGCAATTACACAGCGAGGACGCTGTGAACGATCGGTCCTATTCCGACCGGTCGTTCCGCTCTCGTGTGTGTCATC